>JAFVPG010000053.1 GCA_017505415.1 Lentisphaeria bacterium
GAACCAACGGCCTTCAGGTTATGAGCCTGACGAGCTACCACTGCTCCACCCCGCAACGTTTCTACAACCATATAATATAATCCACTTTTACGGTTTTTCAAGCCGGATTTTGAAAAATATGACTTTTTTTATGACACAGTTGTCGCAAAAATATCGGAAAACATTGTATAAACGCTTGATTTATATGTTTGACGGATGTATATTACACCAAAGTTTTGTAGTTTATATTTTTTATCTGTTGTTTTGTTGATTTTCAGGATTTTTTATCCGCAGCAGATTTTTATTGTGAAACGGTTTTGGGACATGGATATAGAGAGACCTTCCGGCGATTTGAAACAAATCGCAATGCTTTGCTGTAAGCAGTCTTACAGTCTCCCGAAGGTTTCTGTAATAGTTCCGGCATACAATACCGAAGATTACATTGCCAGCTCCTTGCATTCACTTATTGCCCAGACGCTCAAAGAAATCGAAATCATTGTGGTCGATGATGGTTCAACGGACTCTACTGCCTCAAAAGTCCGGGAAATCGCCGGTTTGGACGCCAGAATAAAGTTCTTTTCCCAATCCAATCAGAAGCAGGGGGCCGCAAGAAACCGGGGCATAGAAATCGCCACCGGAGAATACATAGGCTTCGTCGATTCGGACGACTGGGTTGAGGCCGATTATTACGCTAAGTTATATGAAGCTGCTAAAAAAAATAACTTTGATATGGCCGTCGCCGGTATAGTAAAACATAAAAGATTTTTCAAGTGCTATAATATGAGGCGGATTGGATACGAAACGGCAAGTGATTTGAGGCAAAAAATCAAATTGTGCGAAGATAAAAAGCATCGATTTTTTAACATATATAACAAAATATATAAAAGTTCGCTTATCAAAGATAATAATATTCGTTTTTCAAATGAAGTGGTTTGTGAAGACGTTATGTTTTCAATGAAATCACTGTATTACTCTGATAAGATTATTGCCATCCCCAATATCTATTATCATTACAATTTCAATGTAAATTCATCTATTAACAGCAAAGATATTGATAAGCGGAAGAAAAAAGATCATATCAAAGCTTACTGTGATTTAGCCAAATTTGCCAATGAGCATAATATTGAACTTTATGATCGTTTGAATTATGGTGAAAGTTATTGGAAATTGGTGATAAAAGTTTATAAAGGACTCTATAAAACCAAATATACGCTTCTGGGGCTTATCCCTTTGTTTATAAAACATAATGATGAATCACCAGCGTGAGAATTTTATACTATGATAAAGCTTGAGAAACAATATATTACCTCTTGTGAAAATAAGGCAAGATTGAATTTTGATTTTTCCATAGATGGGAAGAAATCAAATATTTGGTATGAGGTTGAAAATAAATATTCTCAGTATCTTTGCACAGAAAGATGCGATGCATTTGTCATTGGGGTATTGCCTTATGCCTTGACTAAAAACCATGATATTGTTTCTGAAATACCAATGACAGAAGAATTGTGTTATAAGTTGAATACAACATTAATTCCATTGTTGTCTAAAAATGACGAACACATCTTTGATATTAAAATTTCAGTCCCGACTACTGCGGAAGTTTTGCAGAATGCAGGTGCGGTAGGAACAGGTGTTTCCGGCGGAGCTGATTCATTTCATGCAATTTTGAATACGTATGATTCAAAATACAAAGGTTTGCAATTAACACATTTATGTTTGTTCAATGTGGGATCTTTCAAAGGAAATAAGCGTTTTCAAAAAGATATTTATGAACGTTGTATTGAGAGAGCTGAAATTATTGCCCAGGAATTCAAACTTCCGCTTATTATTTCTAATTCAAATCTGGCAGATGTTTTCTCCAGAAATCATGCCTGTACCCATGATTACTCTTCTGCTTTTGGAATTTGTTGTTTACAAAAATTATGGAAATCCTATTATTATGCATCCAGTTGTACTGATGTAAATATTTTTACTCTTAAAAATTCTTCAAAAAATGATTCCGATGTATATGCTCCTCTGATACATTACTGTTTCAATAATTATAATTTAAATATTATCTCAGAAGGTATGCACAAGAATAAAATGGAGAAATTGGAATCTATTGCAGATTCTCCTGTTGTGCAGAAATATTTACACGTTTGTACTGCCAAAAGTGATAATTGCAGCAAATGTCCAAAATGCAAAAGAACAATGCTTGCTTTGGATGCGATCGGCAAATTGGATAACTTTTCAGATGTTTTCGATATTGAATATTACAACAAAAACAGATTCAAATACTATTGGTTATTGTTCAAAAATCATTACCATAAAGTTATAACCACAGAGGATGTGTATCAGAAAATAAAATCAAAAATGACAAAATCTGAATTTGTCAGATTAAAATTCCTGGTAGCTTTGAGATATTTTATTTTTGATGTAACTCATTCCGAAAGAAAAGTATACAAACATATTAAATTTTTTGGAATCAATTTTAAATATAAAAAAAGATAATTCGGTTTTGAGATGTTAGGTTTATTCCAAAGAATATTTCATGCTTCTGCAGGCTATAAATTGTTTTACTTTGGCGGCAGAAAAAGTAAGAATGCCGGAGATACATACAATATCGACCTGATGAATTATTTTGGCATTGAATATACCAGAAGTAAAAAAATCAGGAATGCTGATCTTATGTGTGTCGGCTCAAATCTGGATAGGCTTTTCATCGCTTCAAAACGAAAACTTCTGATTGCCGGTGCAGGTTTTATAATGCCGCCAGAAGGGAATGATTATTTGAAGCGGGAAGTGGAAATTTTAGCACTCAGGGGAGAATTATCCAGGAAGCGAATGGAAAATCTGACCCGAAAATCCTTGACTGATTGCATATTGGGGGATCCAGGGATATTGATTTCCAAAATTTATCCACTCGTCAGGAAGAACAAAAAATACCGTTTGGGGATTATTCCTCATTATAATGATAAAGATCAATTGGATAATGAGAAAATAAGGCTGAAATCAACAGATTATAAAATAATTGATATTCAACAGGATGCCAAATGTGTCGCTGAAGAAATCAGTGAATGTGAATATATTTTGTCATCATCTTTACACGGGCTTATTTTTGCTGACAGTTACAATATTCCCAATAAACGTTTGATAATCAGTGGTGAACTTAAAGGTGGCAATTACAAATTTGCGGATTATTATTCAGCCTTTGGTTTGGAGTTACCGGAATCAGTCGATGTGAGAATTGATTCGATTGAAGAAAGCATTTTTGAGCGAATAAAAAAAGATTATATTCCGAAAAATATTTCGGAAAAGCAGTTAGAGTTGTCGAGAGTTTTCCAGAGTATTCCGGATAAAACGGTGTTATGATATTGCGGGGAATAAAATTTGTTGTTGTAAATTAGTTGTTAAAAAGAGGGAATATTATCGGAAATGAAAACTGTAGGGTTGCTGATCAGTCATAAAAATAATGAGAAAAGACGTGCCTTATTGCCTGAAGATTTGAAATATATTAAAAATCTTGA
Organism: Lentisphaeria bacterium; assembly: GCA_017505415.1. GTDB lineage: Bacteria > Verrucomicrobiota > Lentisphaeria > Victivallales > Victivallaceae > RGIG5270. The sequence continues at coordinate 3,486 of JAFVPG010000053.1, forward strand.
CTGCATCTATATGGAAAAAGGCTACGGTGAAAGAATCGGATTAAAAGACAGTGATTACAACGGAGTTAAATTCGTTTCAAGGGAAAACGTTTTAAGTTGCGATGTGATTGTTGACGTAAAATTGGGTGATGCCGATTATCTGAATGAAATTGCGGATAATAAAGTTTTATGTGGTTGGGCACATGCTGTACAAAATATAGATTTCACCACCACTTGCATCAAGAAAAATTTCACTGTAATTGCTTGGGAAAATATATTCAAAAATGGACGTTATATATTTTACAGAAACCGGGAAGTGGCTGGTGAAGCAGCTGTTATTCAAGGTATCAGGTACGCTGAAAAATGTCCTTATGAATTAAAAGTCGCAATCATCGGCAATGGACAGACGGCTAAAGGTGCGTTGAGAATTTTACACGGTTTTGGAGCGGAAGTTGATGTGTATGGCAGAAAGCTTGAAAATGCTTTCAGAAAAAACATGTACAACTATGACGTGATTGTAAACTGCGTAATGTGGGATACCAACAGAACAGATCGGTTGATATACAAAGAAGAACTTAAGAAAATGCGGCCGGGGACACTGATAATTGATGTGAGCTGCGATCCGTATTTGGAAATAGAAACTTCTCATCCGACAACAATAGATGCTCCGGTATATTCAGTGGATGGAGTTGTTCATTATGCGGTGGACAACACCCCTGCGATGTTTCCCAAGACTGTAAGTAAGGTTTTAAGCAATAATTTTGCTGAATATTATGATGAATTAGTCAATGATAAATACTCAGCAGAAATTGAAAAAGCTATTGCCTTGAAAAATGGTAAAATTATAGATGAAAACATTGTTAAATTCAGAAAATTAAAAGGAGTTTTATAAAATGAAGCTGTTTAGTATAACAAAAAGTAGTACTCACAAGATATATAAAATTTTTGGTATTCGTATTAAGATAAGAAAACCCGCTGTCCAATCATCAAGAAGATTGACTAAGGTTGATGTTGTCAAGACCGTTTTGTATTTGTGCAATGGTTTGTTTTCCACGGAAGACAAGGTAAGATATTTGTCTCAACGCTTTTATTGTATTGTAGGTTATTATCCCAATTTTAAATACCCCAAAAGTTTTAATGAAAAATTAAGTTGGATCAGGTTTAATTTGTTGGATTATGAGCCAGATTATATATGCAATAAATTGTTATTTAAGTCTTTTGTTGAAGAACAGCTTGGTTCAGGCTACACCGCGAAATTGTTGAAAGTTTTTGATAATGTGGAAGATTTGAATTTTGACGGGCTTCCGGAGCGATTTGTTATTAAAACTACTTATGGTTTTGGAGCTAATGCGGTTTGTGTTGTTACAGATAAAAGTACGGCAGATTTGAATAGGATAAAGTTTACATTATCCGAAACGATCAATCCTTGGAATCGCACAATAGAACATGGGTTGTTTCGAAATAATACTCCTGAATTTAAAATTTTCGTCGAAGAGTATTTAGAAGATGGTGACGGGCAGTTGAAAGATTACAAGTTCATGTGTTTTAATGGAGAACCAAAGTGGGTTTTGGCATGTGCAAACAGGGGTAACAATACTTCATATGAAAATTATGATATGGATTGGAATTTGTTTGCTCCAGCAAAAAAAAGTAGGACTGTTTCAACGGTTAAGCGTCCGGAAAACTTTGATAGAATGGTGGAAATTGCCAAAAAATTATCCAAGCCTTTCCCCTTTGTGCGTATTGATTTCTATAATCTCAAAGGGAAAATTTATTTGGGAGAATTAACTTTTATCCCCGGAGGAGGATTTAACACTTATACAAAAGAATATGATGAAAAGTTCGGCGAGTGGCTTGATTTGAGCAAAATTAATCCTGACAACTTGAATATATTACCAGAGTTTGTTGCTGGAGCAAAAACATTTATTGATCCGAAAATCGTGGAAAGTCATGTCGCATTGAGTAAAAAAGAAATTTGAGTAAGATAATCGTAGGAATTTTATTATGAAATTTATAAAAAAAGAAGATACTCTATATCACAAAAAATATCGCTTTTTAGGTATAAAGATTACTGTAAAAAAAACTAGACCATCAAATATGTCTGTGAAAAAAAAAGTAAAGACACTGAAAAGGATTTTTTTTAACGAAACAGGATATGAACTGAATTTATCTGACCCGCATACATTCAATGAAAAAATCAATTGGCTGAAATTGTTTTATCGCGATGATTTGATGACGAAAATTGTTGATAAGTATGAATTCAAGAATTATATTCGCACACAAATCGGCGATGGATATACTGTGCCGCTTCTTGGAGCGTGGGATAGAGTTGAAGATATTGATTTTGACCAGTTGCCGAATAAATTTGTATTGAAATGCAACGCTCAAAGCGATGGGAAATTTATCAAGATTATCCATGACAAAACAAAGCTCAATATTGAGGCACTGAAACGTGAAATGCAAAATTGGTTAAAACCGGACTTTACTCTTAAGACATCCTATTGTTGGGCATATCACAATGTTCCTTTAAAGATTATTGCAGAAGAATATATTGAACAAATTGACGGTCAGGTTTATGACTACAAATTCATGTGCTATTGGGGGGAACCTAAATTTGTACTTGCTATATGCGACAGAGAAAATAGCCAATACAGCATTTCCTACTACGATACAACTTGGAATAAGTTGGATGTCAAATATAAGGGGAAAAAAGTTTTTGACAATAAAGACGTTAAAAAACCTGAGAATTTCAGTAAAATGCTTGAAATTTCAGAAGTTTTATCAAAAAATTTCCCTCTGGTACGTGTTGATTTTTACGAAATTGACAGCAAAATTCTTTTGGGAGAGATGACGTTTTATCCAACTGGCGGATATGGGAAATATGAACCTAGAGAATGGGATCAGAAAGCTGGAGAATGGTTGGATTTAAGCAATATTGCTCCCGAGCGTTTGAGCGGACCTAAAAAGTATGTTGCGTCAATGCAAAGGCGATGTGAGTAAATAGCTAAAAAAAATTATTTTTGGTAAAAAATGATCAATAAATTCAAAAATTCACAGGCATACAAAAATTATGCCCGGATTCTGCCGTATGTCAAGCCGTACTGGTTCCGAGCTCTGCTGGCGGTACTCATTTGCGTCCCAATCGGTGCTTTGGATGGTGTTATCGCTTTGGCTTTGCGTCCGTATATGGACTTGGTTATGGTTGAGAAATCCCTTCAGTCTTCATGGCTCATCCCGTGTGCCATCGTCGCTTTTACCATCTTTCAGGGGATTTTGAACTATGTCGCCACCTACCTCAATACCTGGGTCGGCGGCAAAATAACCAACGATCTCAAATTCACCCTTTACAAGAAAATGCTCTCTTTTGAGGCCGGCTTCTTCGATCGCAGAAAGTCCGGCGATATCGTTTTCCGTTTCAACAACGATGCCGATATCGCCTGCAGCGGATTGCTGGAAAATTTGAAGTTATTCATCTCCCGGCTCTGTTCATCCGTCGCTCTGGTAGGAGTCCTCTTTTACAACTCATGGCAGCTCGCCCTGATCGCCGTCGTTGTCCTCGGAGGAGCTTTCCTCCCCCTCGCCAACCTCCGCAAGAAAATCAAAGCCGTTATGGATCAAACCGTCCATGCCACAGCTTCCGCCATTACTGCCTACAATGAATCTTACGCCGGAAATAAAACCATCATCGCCTACAATCTTGCCAGGCATCAGGAAAATAAATTCAGCGAGATCCTCGGCAGCATTTTCAAACTCAAAATCAAGATCGTTCAACGTACCTCATGGCTCTCCCCCATGATGCACGTGATCGTTTCCGTCGGTGTCGGTATGGCTATCGGTTATGGTTCCCACCTGATTTTGAGCGGTCAGCTCTCTCCGGGAAGTTTCGTATCATTCCTCACCGCTTTGATCATGCTCTACAATCCCATCAAAACTCTGGGTAATAAATTCAATGCCGTCCAGATGTCCTTCCTCGCCATTGAGCGTGTATTCGCCATCCTCGAAACCGTTCCGACGATCCGCGACCGGGAAAACGCCCGGAAACTTGCCGGGATCAATGACAAAATATCCATCGAAAAGGTAAACTTTGAATACGTCAAGGGTAAACCCGTACTCTCCAATGTCTCTCTGGAGATCAAAAAGGGCGAAACTGTCGCTTTTGTCGGTAATTCAGGAGGCGGAAAATCCACTATCGTCAGTCTGATCCCCCGCTTCTATGACGTCAAGGGCGGAGCGATCAAAATCGACGGCGTGGATATCCGGGATTACACCATGGCAAGTTTGCGGGAGAATATCGCCGTGGTCTTTCAGGACAACTTCCTCTTTGCCGGTACGATCAAGGAAAATGTCCTGCTCGGCAGAAAAAATGCCACCGATGATGAGGTACGCAAAGCTCTGAAAATGGCTTATCTCGATGAATTCATCGGTACTTTGAAAAACGGCTGGGATACCCAGATCGGGGAACGCGGCGTGCTGCTTTCCGGCGGTCAGAAACAACGGGTTGCCATCGCCAGAGCATTTTTGAAAGATGCTCCGATAATCATTCTGGATGAAGCTACTTCCGCTTTGGACAACAAAGCCGAAGCTATCGTGCAGAAAGCGATCGAAAACCTGATGAAAGATAAAACCGTTCTGGTTATCGCTCACCGGTTGTCAACGATTCAAAATGCCGATAAAATCGTGGTCATCAATGCCGGGAAAATGGTTGAATGCGGTACTCATGAAGAGTTGCTTCAAATTGAAAAAGGGCATTACAAAACCCTTTACAATATGCAATTCCGTGGCTGAAAGGATATGAAAGCATGAAATACTTGTTCCAGATACTTTTGATCGCTGCCGTTATTGTTTTCACTCATGAACTCCGGGGGAATTCCGGGATCCGGGAGGTCAAAGTTACCAGCAAATTTGATCAGACCGCCCAGCCGGCGATGATTATGGCAGCTTCCGGCAATGATGCCCGCCCGCTTCTGGTTGCTCTGCACACCTGGAGCTGCTCATACAAGTCCGACAGCAGCGGTTTTGTCCGGCTCTGCAAAGAACGTAATTGGCACCTTATCCATCCGAATTTCCGGGGACCGAATTGGAATCCGGATGCCTGCGGATCTGAATTGGTGGTTTCCGATATTGAAGATGCAGTGGATTACATGTGCCGCAATTTCAATGTCGATCGCAAACGCATCTATCTTTTCGGCGGTTCCGGCGGCGGTCATTGCACATTGCTGATTGCCGGACGCCGCCCGGATCTTTTCTGTGCCGTTTCAGCATGGTGTCCGATCTCGGATATCGCCCGCTGGCACAAAGACAGCAAAAAGCTTAAAAACAGCTATTGGAAACACATCGAAATATCCTGCGGCGGCGACCCTGAAAAAAGTGATAACGCCCTGAAAGAAGCCCGGAAACGCTCCCCTTTGACCTGGCTGCCCAATGCCGTTGACAAAGTAGCCGTGGACATCAGTACCGGTATCCATGACGGTCATACCGGCAGCGTGCCGGTCGGACATGCCGTAAGAGCTTACAATATCCTTGCGGATGAAAAAGACCGTATTTCCGAAGAAGATATCGCTTTTATTGAAAAGAACCGGGCAATACCGGCTCATTTGAAGTTCCTGCCGGGTGATCCTGCTTACGGCAAACACAAGGTCTATTTGCGTAAAGTTTCCCGGCAGGTGAGATTGACCATTTTTGAAGGTGGTCATAATATTCTTCCGGCAGTTGGCGGCGAGTGGCTCTCCCGGCAAAGTGCAGGCAGTTTGCCCGACTTCAATACCGGTGCCGCCGGGGACAGCCGCTCATTGGAATTGAGCAAATAAGCTGCCTGATATTGAATATGCGAAAAAAATATGATTTTTTTCGTTTTTGTCATTTGCATTTTTTCCCAACCCCGGTTATTTTATCTCCGGTTCTGAAAAAGAACATTTATATGAAAATAAAAAAAAGGGAGAAATGAAAATGAAATTTGTCTGTTCTGTCTGCGGTTATGTCCATGAGGGTGATGAAGCTCCGGCAAACTGCCCCCAGTGCAAAGCTCCGGCGGCGAAATTCAAAGCTGTTTCCGGCGCACAGAATTACGCCTGCGAACACGTTGTCGCCTCTACCGAAGGTATCGATCCGGAAGTCGTCGCCGGTCTCAAAGCCAATTTCGAGGGCGAATGCTGCGAAGTGGGTATGTACCTCGCCATGAGCCGTCAGGCCGAGCGTGAAGGTTTCCCCGAAATCGCTGAAGCTTACAAACGCTACGCCTTTGAAGAAGCTGAACACGCTGCCAAATTTGCCGAACTCCTCGGTGAAGTCCTTACTTCCAGCACCAAAAAGAATCTGGAAATGCGTGCCGAAGCCGAATGCGGTGCCTGTGCCGGTAAATTCGATCTCGCCAAACGTGCCAAAGAACTCGGCTACGATGCCATCCATGACACCGTACACGAAATGGCTAAAGATGAAGCCCGCCACGGCAAAGGATTTGAAGGCCTGCTGAAACGCTACTTCTGAAAAAACAAAAAAATTTCGCCCTCCGTCGTACGGAGGGCACCCGCTCGTCGGGTTGCGGGGTTATCGCACTGCTCCCGGCTTCTTTACAATACGCCGTGGCAAGCCGCTTCTCGGCATTCCGGGAAAAACTTTCCGCACTCGCTTCGATGATCGTTTCCCGGACGTAAAGCGGAACACCGGGAGCATCTGCCCCCTGCCGCTGAAAATCGGTGATCGGCACAATGCCGGGGATGATCCGGCTACGCAAGGCATACCGCAGAGATTCAAGTATTTCCATGAGATCAATTCCTTTTTAAGACCTGGAGGGTGTTTTAATTCTTCAGAATAGTTCTCGCAAGCTCAAAAAAGTTGCCGGCAACGCAGGTTATATTTTTCACAAAAAATGAGACAACACCTATTCTTTGATATTGTGTTTTTTTACGAAAATTTTCAAATTGTTTTGGGCAATATCGACAAATTCTTTGGGTTCCGCTCCTGCGGCAAAAGCAGCTTCTGCCAGAGACAGGATTTGTTTATACCGTTTATATTGCTCCATTACAAGCTTTTGTCGCATCGCTTCCGGAAGATTTTTTGCATACAACATCCGGTGCATTATGAGAATTTCCAAATCAAGGATCGGTTGCAATCCAATTTCTCCCGCATCAAAATCGCGTTGATATGTATCTGATTTCATAATGTGAGCAGAAATCATTTGCGGATAGGTTTTGTATATCAATTTTGAGTTTTCCGGTATTGACGGAAAATCTTTCGCATAACGCCAATAATCCGGAACATTGATTTTTTTTAGAAAATTTTGCATAACCAGATCTTCATAACTCATAGCATTGGCATATTTCTGTAATATATGTTCCGGAACTTGCAATTCCAGACTCAATTCGCCACAAAATTGCTCAAGCGTTTTACCGTCAGCAAGTGAAGTTGTTTTCCATGTCATCAGGACAACTTTCCTGCCCGGAAACAAAATCTTGCTTGACGTAAGATTAAATATCCTTGAAACATTTTCAGCTCGCGGGAATTCATATTTTATATGAGAAGAGCAAAAAGCAATCTTTCCGGGAGAATATTTCCAGTCAAAAGCAATAGTTTTCTGCAAAGGGATTTCAGTCCTTTTTACAGAGTTCCCATAGTGCAAAATCAAAAAAAGTTTGCTTTCGTGAAAAGGAAATCCGGCGGAATATTTCAAGTCGTATTGCCATCTTTCTTTTGATCGTGTGATTTTGCAATCTGCAAAAGGCTGAACTGCCGTTTCCGCAAAAATTGCCGGAGAGAAAAATAACAATGAATAGAAACACAGAAATTTAATTTTTTTCATACAAACACCTCCATGCTCAAACTAACCATCTTACAGGCAATATAGCATCAGCCGCAGGCGTTTACAACTGCTGATTACAATTTTTTGATAATTTTCTGTAAGGGGAAGGACTTATGGAAATTTCATGGAGGTTGTTTTAATTCTTCGTAATAGTTCTCTCAAGCTCAAAATGGTTGTTGGCAATGCAATTTTGCTGAACTATGCCGTTTCTACGGAAAACATCTCCAAAAGCATAAAAATAAAAATAGAGAACGGCTTTCACCTCAAAGTAAATGTCTGTAAATTCCGATGGGATAAAATCCGCCCCGAAAAACAGTCGCACCGCAGACATTTTATGGGCTGGGGTAATCTTTCTGCAAAAGATCTGTCAGCTGTGTTTTTAATTGTTCCAAATTGAATAAACGAAACGGCTGAAAAATTTTTGGATTCAACGTTTCGTCTGCACAACAGGTGATAAATCGATTTTTTCCTGATGCAAACAATCTTGTTCGATCAACCCATTTATCAATCGCAAGTGTTTTCCCCATTTTAGTTTCAAAGATATAAAAACCTTCCGGCAGTTGCACAGCCAAATCAAGCTGCATATCATTTTGCTTTTGTGAATGTAGCTTTTTTAACTTTATATCGTGAAAAATTTTATATTTGAAGCCATTCTTTTCTTTGGCAAATTCCTGTAATGCCTGTTCTATAAGTTTGGCAGTTTCATATTCGCCGTATATTCCGGTTAAAAATTGTTCTTCGCCTTTCAAATCACCAAGGCGTTTGAAATTGATTATTTTTTCTTTTTTGTTATATCCGTAACTGATCCACTTCCGATCGGAAAAATTCTTGCAGATATTTAATAAACAAGTCAGCGTTTCCTGACTTTCATTCTCTACCGGGAATGTCTCATCTTTACCGTGAATCAAAACTTTAATAAATGGGAAAAGAATTTTTCTGTTTTTGGTAAGCAGCGAAGCAAGTTGTGAACGCTCCCGGGGTATTGACTGCTTTTCAGTCAAACTAATGATATGATATCCTTTGTCTTCAAAAAAGGGAAACAGTTTTTTCGTGGAACGGCTGTTGCGAAATTTTTCAGCTTCTTCGCTTATTTCAAAATTCGGCGTATTATCAAGCGAAGCTTTTTCTCTATCAATAATATCCGAAAGGTAATCCAAAAACTGTTGTTTTATCAGTCGCATCTAAATTTCCTATGCCTTGAAATTTTTTGCAAATTTTACTTTTGGACATAATATACACGACATAAGAAAAATTTGCAAATGAAAATCAAAAATGTTGCTTTATAAAGGCTCTGCCGCAATGGGTTTTCAAGTAAAAGAAATTAAGCGGCAAAGCCGCGCTGTAAAGGCAACACATCCTCCCGCCGACAGGCGGCAACTTCACAAGCGAAGCGACAGCGTAATGAAACGACTTCACAAGCAAGGCTTCCTGGAATTGGTGAAGATGTGAAGAAAATTCGGTTTTGAGTGAAGAGCGGCTGACGCCGCGTGAAGAGAAGCCTTGCGGCTTCGTTCACCATTTTTGCCGCAGGCAAAAATGGTGGGCGATGAGGGCAAGCCCGAAATTTTTAAATTACGCTTAAAACTTGCTCTAACACCTTGATTTTACACTGACAAATGACTCTGGCGACTCAATCTGCCGTTTAATAAAAACCACCTTAAAATGGTAAAAAACGGCACTCCGAATCCCCCAAACGGTAAAAAATGGTAAGCCATTTTTTCGGCACATCAAAGTACGGACACAAAGTCTCATGGAATTACCATATACTTGCCATTTCAGCTATTCAATTCTCAAAACAACCTGCAATTAATATACTGTTTGCCCACCAATTCCAGTGTTTGCGGACTGTTTCAAAGTAATTCAAACCGTTATCAAGCTTATCTAATATAGCACAAAGTTTGA
>JAFVPG010000007.1 GCA_017505415.1 Lentisphaeria bacterium
CTTTGCAATCAGCGGAACAGAAAGCGGATATGCTCAATATCTATGTTGATGAAAAAGGAAAGCCATACAAGACCGCCGGTAAAATCGACTATGTAGCTGCATGGTATTTCAAGTCAGCAGAGATGATGCAAGGGAATGTTATCCGGACTGCATTGGTTTCAACCAACAGTATTACACAAGGCGAACAGGTTGCTGGAGTGTGGAAGCCGCTTTATGAACGGTTTGGAGTACATATTGATTTTGCTCACCGCACTTTTCGCTGGGATAGCGAAGCAAATATAAAGGCACATGTTCACTGTGTGATTATTGGCTTTTCCACTACAGAGAATCCGAAACCCAAGCTGATTTTTGACAGTCTGACAAGTCAGACTTGTCAGACAATCAACGCCTATCTGATTGAAGCACCAAATGTTATGCTTAACAGTCTGACAATACCGATCTGCAATGTGCCAAATATGCGTAGTGGCGGTAAACCTGTTGAAGGTGGATTCTTAATATTTTCGACAGAAGAAAAAGAATCTTTTCTGAAACAAGACCCGGATGCTGAAAAATATTTTCGAGCTTTTATGGGATCTGATGATTTTATCAGTGGTAAATCTCGCTGGTGCTTGTGGCTGTTTGGCGTTTCTCCGGTAGAATTGAGAAAACATCCTTTGATTTTAGAGCGGATAGAAAAAGTAAAAGAGTTCAGGCTTTCAAGCGTAAAAGCAGCCACAAGAGAAGCTGCTTTACGCCCGGCTCTTTTTATGGAAATCAAACAGCCGACCAGTGATTTCATCATGGTTCCCGCAACATCGTCAGAAAAGCGTTCTTATATCCCCATTGGATTTTTGAACAAAAATGTCATTGCAAGCAATGCCGCCTCCTTTGTTCCTGAAGCAACTCTTTATCATTTTGGAATTTTGACAAGTAATGTACATATGGCATGGATGCGTATTGTAGCCGGTCGGTTAAAATCGGATTACCGTTACTCCGTAAATATCGTCTACAACAACTTTCCATGGTGTGAACCGACTGATGCACAGAAAGCCGCCATTGAAAAGACCGCCCAAACGATTCTGGATGCGAGAGCATTGTATCCTGACTGCAGTTTAGCCGATCTTTACGATGAAGCAACCATGCCGCCAGAACTCCGTAAAGCTCATCAAGCCAATGATAAAGCCGTAATGAAAGCATACGATTACGCCCACACTATGACCGAACCCGAAATCGTTGCCGATTTGATGAAACGTTATCAGGAGCTGACCAAATGAACGGGGAGGGAAACGGTAATAAACGGAAAAAAACGGATGCTGCAAATATTTTGCGTCCGTCCGACGGATATAAAAATTTGAAGGTCTATAAACTTGCGACACTTATACATGATGTTACTGTCAGATTTGTGGAACTGTATATTCCTGCTAAATCACGAACTTGTGACCAGATGGTACAGGCAGCACGCAGCGGCAAACAAAATATTGTTGAAGGCTCAATAGATGGTGCAACATCAGCAAAATTAGAGATAAACTTATATAATGTTGCACGTGGTTCACTGGAAGAGTTGAAGATAGATTATTTGGATTACTTGCGTCAGCATGGTATGATGGCATGGACTATGGAACATCCGCTTGCTGTAAGATTTAATCAAATGCGTGTTTGTTCAAATCGGCAATTTAAAAGTTTTGTCGAATGGGCGGAAAAACAGACGTTTTCCGTTGATTGCCGTTCTGTACCGTTGAAATCAGTTATTGTTGCAAATGCTGCAATTTTACTTATAAATGTTGCATCAGATTGGTTAAAATCTCTTATGGTTAAGAAATTGGAAGATTTCGAATCCAATGGCGGTTTTTCTGAGCGGATGTATCATGCACGGCTGAACTGCAAAAATAACGGTGCAGAATGATAAAAAATCACTTTTTTCTTGGTATTTTCAGTTGATATTTTCACTTTTTGATATAAATTTATGTATGTATGGTTCCTTTCGGATTTTGCAAAGCAAAAAACGAAAGTAATATAAAAAGGTTTGGAAAAAAGAGATGGGGTTTGGGGAAGAGAAAAAGAACCTTTCCTCAAAAGGTTTTTTTCTCTTCCCCAAAAACAATATGAATAAACAAAAAGTAATTGCAGCGATGTCGGGCGGAGTTGATTCTTCCGTTGCGGCGGCTTTTGCCCAAAAATCTGGATATGAGGTGCTGGGCGTTACTTTGAATTTGAAGCATCCGGATGAAAATTTTTCAAAGGCGCAGCAGTGTGCGGGGAAAAGTGACCGCCTTGCGGTTGAAGATGTTTGCAGAAAACTTGAAATCGAACATTTTTATATTGACGCATATTGTGATTTTGAAGAGAAAGTTCTGCGTCCGTGCGCATTGACTTATCTGGCGGGCAGGACGCCTAATCCCTGCTGTTTGTGCAATCCGCATATAAAATTCGGCAAACTTGTGGAATTTGCCAAACTTCACGGTGCGGAAAAAATTATGACCGGACATTATGCCAAAACTTGCGTAATTGACGGACAGACCCGGCTTTTGAGAGGTGACGACCCAAAAAAGGATCAGACTTATTTTCTTTATGCTTTAAGTTGTGAAGAGTTGAATTATCTGGAATTTCCGGTCGGTAAAATGTGCAAGGAAGAGGTGCGTAAATCTGCAGCAGAAATCGGTTTGAGTGTTGCAAACCGCCCCGACAGTCAGGACAGTTGTTTTCAAGTTGAGGGGGAATGTTTCGGGGAGACTTTGAGACGTTTGTTTGATTATCCTGCTCGCAAAGGCAGATTTATGTATAACGGCAAAAAAGTCGGTTTGCATAACGGCATTCACCAGTTTACAATCGGTCAGCGAAAAGGTTTGAATGTCGCACTCGGAGTGCCGGGATTTATTAAAACAATAAATCCCAAAAACGGCGATATTGAACTTACAACAGATCCGGACGATTTGCTGTGCAGTCGTTTTGAGGTGAATAAACTTAATTTTCATTGTGAAATCACCGATGAATTTACAGCAATGGTGCAGATTCGTTACCGTTCAAAACCGGTTTCCGCCAAAGTGCGCAAAATCGCAGACGACCGTCTGGAAGTTATTCCAGATACGCCGCAAAGAGCAGTGACATGCGGTCAGGCGGCAGTTTTCTATGACGGAGATTTATTGCTGGGGGGAGGGACGATAGATGCTGCTTAAAGTTTTAGTCATCGGCAAGTTGAAGGACAAAAATTTTCAGTCCAGAATAGTTGAGTATTCCAAATGGCTTACGCAAAACAACAAAATTGAAATACTTGAACTTCCTGATTCCACCAAAGAAAAAGAAAATGAACTTCTTTTGAAACATATTGAAAAAGAAAATCATGCTTATATCGTCGCTTTGTCGGAGGACGGCAAAGAGCTGACTTCCCGTGAACTTGCTTCAAAACTTGGGGCAATTCAGCAGAAAATCGTCTTTATTATCGGCGGTCCTTACGGGCTGACTTCTGAAGTCAAAGAAAAAGCGGATTTTCTCTGGAGTTTGTCCAAACTTACATTTACACATGAATTTGCCCGTCTTATACTGCTGGAACAACTTTTCCGTGCCTCAAATATTCAGATGGGCGGCTCATACCATAATGATTAAAGGAGATGATTTTATGAAAAGTATTGTATTGAAAAAAAATATTAAGGGGGTTCGGGGGTATAGCTTTTTGCTGCTGCAAAAAGCGGTAATACCCCTGATGCGGCTGATCGCGGTAAAAGATTTGATTCGTCATTCCTTAAAAAAAAGGAAGGGCGAATCAAACATTTTGCCGCAAATTTTGCCTGACTCCGTATTGCTGTTTGCCTTGCGGCTGTGCCGTAATATCGCTGCAGGTCGTACCTGCCGCAGGGGTGCAGGGGGCTGCGGAAGCCCCTTGCTCAGATCTTTGTTTGTGTTTGTTGCTCTTTTATTATTTACAGGGTGTGCTTCCAGTGAACGTATGATGCGCTTGTCACCTGCAAGTGCGAGGGCGTACAGTGCGCCGGATGCGAAGCGTTTGAAAAGTATAAGTTACCGTAATATGGAACGTCCGGAAGTAAAAAACAAGACATTTGCGGAGGAAAATGTTATAAATGTATGGCCGTTTTTTCTGAAAAATGATTATTTCCATGCTGTACTGTGGCCTTTTATTGACTATGATCAATACGGAGTTGCGGTACGTCCTTTTTATAACAAAGAGGGCGATGAACATTCGATTCTGTTTCCGCTGGCGGGGTGGAACAGTGCGGACGATAGCGGTTGGGTATTGAATACATTCTGGGGCAAGGAGTTTTTTACATTTTTCCCGTTTTTCTCCAAAAGTCCCCATTCGCTGTGGATAATGCCGTTTGCGAAAGAAAATTACAGTGATAAGGACAAAACTTTGCATACAGTAAAAGTTCTGCCTTTATATTTTTTTGAACAATCAATGGACAGGAAAAATTATTACCATTTGCTGCTGCCGTTCGGAATGTATGTCAAAGATGGAACTAATAACAAAAATTACGGATTGATACTTAATACATATTGGGGCAACGATTATTTCGGATTTGCGCCGCTTATGCACCACGGCAAAGATTTTTACTATTATCTGCTTTATTGGCGTAATAAAAAGAAAGAAAGCGGCGGTGTGTTCCCATTTTTCTACTATTCTCCGGAGGCATGGCAGGCATTGCTGGCATACAGCAACGAAAAACGCTGGGGATTTTTCCCGTTGTTTGCGCAGAATTATAAAAATGACGGAGGTTATTTCTTTCCGTTCTATATTTACAGTTCGGATGAAGACAGAAGTTTTGTCAATGCCATGCTGCTTTTCAATTATTATAAACGTTCAAACGGTTTGATGCTGGCAAAAGATTCCTATAAAGATATGCTGGTATTTCCGGTTTATGCGGGTGAGGGGGAAGAGTTTAAATTTCTTGCCGGCAGTGTGAATTTTTACTTCTTCACTTTTCTTGATAAGGCATGTGTGAATTTCAAAAACAGTTTTGCAAAATCAGATATGAAAGGTATTGCAGATGCCCGCAAAACAATCGGCGAACTTTTGAAATACATGAAACTTGATAAAGAGTTTTCCGTACCGCAGAATATTGATGAACTTAATAAATTTGCCGTCGCATTTCAGCAGAAATTCGGGACAGTGATTGAAAAAAAATCATTCTCAATCTTTCCGTTTTACGGTCAATCTCAAAACGGCAGCAACAAGGAATGGTCACTGCTCTGGGGATGGCTGCATCGAAGTAAGGATTTTCAGTATTATGACTGGTCGTCTCTGCCTAATCCATGGGGGAGAAATCCGAAACAGATACTGGAAGAAAAATCCTCCCGTACTCTTGTGCTGGCTCAATCGTCAAAAACTCTGGAACGCTCCTACAAAAATGATCTCAGTTATTCTGAAAAATTTCTGTGGCATCAGCTTCGAGGGCAGGTGCGTGACCTGTCGTATTGCATTGAACATGACGAATTCAATTTGTGGGCGAAAGACAAGGAATATAAATCTCAAACCGCAAAACAGCGTGAACGCATAAAAGCTCTTGCCGATAAGCTCGGAATTAAACTTCCCGAACTTAAAACTTCTGCACAATGTGTCATTTTCTGCAAGGAAATCGAGGGAATGTGCCTTGAATATTACCGTGTTGACAATACAAGCCTTCTGCCGTTTTTTGAAATCGAAAGCGGCGATAAAGGCAGTAAATTTGAGATTTTCCCGCTCTTTTTCACCGAAAAATACAAGTTCAGTAAATACGGCGAAAAAGACCGAACCAATGTTCTTATGCTCTGTCATAATCAGACCGTCAAAGACAAAATCCCGCAGGGTAAACTAAAAGAAGTTTTCGGTCAGCTTAACCGTTTTGAATCTGCACTTGCCGGTAATAAAATTACCCATAAACTGCCGCAGGCATTGAAAAACGCCAATCTTTCTTTTGCCGTTCCGAAAAATTTCCGTGAATGTCACGAACTTCGACAGAAACTTTATGCCATGATTCCGGAAAATACGGAACGCATTTCAACTCTGCTGCCGTTTTATTATTATTCAGGAAATGATGTCCTCGATGACTCTTATTTGAATATTCTCGGCATCTTCTACAACGGAGGTCACAAAAAACAGGATTCATGGTTTAATGTCCTCGGCTTTGTCGCCAGAGGTTTTGAGGAAAAGGATGAAGAAGAATTCCGTATCCTTGAATTTCTATATCGCAGCCGCAGACGTGGAGATGAAAAAGATTACCTCATCTTCCCGTTTTTCTATTACC
>JAFVPG010000054.1 GCA_017505415.1 Lentisphaeria bacterium
TCGCAAGAAACCTTGTAACCGGCAAGATCGAAAGATTCGGTGCTCATGCAGTGGTTATTGCAACAGGTGGATACGGTAACATTGAAGGGAGATGGGTGTGGGAAGAGGGAAAATTTCCTCAAAATTTTCCTTCTTCCCACAAAACATATTCATTCTATCCTGTTACTTGTTGACTACGCAGCTGGTGTCGCCGTTATCGAAGTAAGCGATAGTCTGTTCGGCGGAGCGGACGGCGGCGTTGAAGTTGGCTTCAAAGGTATTTGCGCCGAGGTGCGGGAGCATAACGTCGGCAATATCAGCGACAGATTTTTCACCGGCGATATCTTTGGGATAAACGTCGTTGCCGAAGAAGATTGTTTTAGTTTTCTTGGCTTCACGGAGATCTTCTTCATTAACAACGCCTGCGCGGGCGCAGTTGATGAGGACGGCGCCGTCTTTCATGAGATCGAAAAGTTTTTTGTTGATCATACCGCGGGTTTCGTTATTTTCGGGGATGTGGAGAGAGATTAGGTCAGCCTGTGCGAAAATTTCTTCAACGGTGCAGAGTTTAACGCCGATGGAAGCGGCTTTTTCTTCAGAAACGAAGGGGTCGAAAGCGAGAGCTTTGATGTCGAAACCGGAGAGGCGTTTAACGAGGAGCTGACCGATATGACCGAGTCCGAGGATACCGACGGTTTTGCCGGTGATTTCACGACCCATGAATTTGGATTTTTCCCAATCGCCTTTGCGGGTTGAGATGTCGGCGGGAACGACTTTGCGGTAGAGTGCGAGCATCATGGCGACAACTTCTTCGGCAACGCCGTTGGAATTTGCGCCGGGGGTGTTCATAACGTCGATATTTTTGCTGCGGGCATATTTGATGTCGATGGTGTTGAAGCCGGCACCTGCGCGAACGACGAGTTTAAGAGCGGGGAGGAGGTCGATAATTTCGGGAGTGACAGCTTCACTGCGGACGATGAGGACTTCAGCATCGGCATTGGCTTTGCAGAGGTCTGCGAGAGGGGTTGCTGAATCCTGAACAACGTTATAATTTTTGTCAATGAGAAGTTTAGCTGCGGCTTTGTCAAGTTTTGTGGGGATCAATACTTTTGTCATTTTGAGTAACTCCGTTAAAAAAGTTTTGGGTTAAAAAAATTGCTTTATATAATATAATACAAAAACGGAAGTTTTCAAGCCTTGCAAAACAATTTACATCTCAAAATAACAATATCAACCAATATGGATGTATTCAAAACCGCTTTCTGCCAGACGTTCAGGGTTGTATTGATTTCTGCCGTCAAATATCACAGGTTTTGCCATAAGAGTTTTCATGCGTTCAAAGTCAGGGCGCCGGAATTCATTCCACTCTGTCAACAACAATAAACATTCAGCATTTTCAAGTACTTCATAAGCGTTGCTGCCGTACGAAATGCGATCATTGAAATAAAATTTGGCAGTTGGCATTGCTTTAGGATCGAAAGCGGCAATTTCTGCTCCGAGTTTCAATAATTCATTGATAATGGTTATTGACGGGGCCTCCCGCATATCGTCTGTTTTCGGTTTGAAAGCGAGTCCCCAGACAGCAATGCGCCTTCCTTTGAGGTCACCGAAATGTTTTTTTATTTTATCAACAAAAAACAAACGCTGTTTGCGGTTCATCTCATCAACGGCTTTGATTATCGCCATATCACATCCGTTTTCGGCTCCTACTCTGATGAGGGCTTTCACATCTTTCGGGAAACAGCTTCCGCCGTAACCGAGACCGGGAAAGAGAAATTTATTACCGATACGACTGTCTGTTGACATTCCTACCCGCACCATTTCCGCATCGGCCCCGACCTTCTCGCACAGATTGGCAAGTTCATTCATAAAGGATATTTTAGCAGCGAGAAAAGAATTGGAAGCGTATTTGGTCATTTCAGCAGATTTCACATCCATGACGATAACTCTGTTGCCGGTACGGAAAAAAGGAGCATAAATCTCCTGCATTATCTGTGTCGCACGCTCTGAATCAGAACCTATTACCACACGGTCAGGATACAGAAAATCATCGACCGCATTGCCCTGTTTCAGAAATTCAGGATTGGAAACAACGTCAAAATCAAAATCAGTACGGCTGCGCACAAGTTCCGCAACTTTTTCTGCAGTGCCGACGGGGACGGTGGATTTATCCACAATAACCTTGTAACCATTCATCGCATCGGCTATTTCTGCGGCGACATTCAAAACATACTGCAAATCACATGAACCGTCATCGCCCTGCGGAGTTCCGACTGCGATAAAACAAACTTCAGAACGCTTGACGGCATCTGCAAGATCAGTTGAAAATTCAAGTCTTTTTTCCTTGGTATTGGACTTGACCAGCTCTTCAAGTCCCGGCTCATAAATAGGAATAATACCATTGCGCAGCTTAGCAATTTTTTCACTGTTGCTGTCAACACAAATAACATTATTTCCCATATCCGCCAGACACGCTCCGGCGACCAAACCGACATAACCGCTGCCAATCACTGTCATTCGCATAATCTAAAATCCTTATGAAATCATTGTAATATATTCAACGATAAGATACCCCTTATGATAAAAAATGCAAATGGAAAAAATATTTTAATGAAAAAATTCTGTTTTATTTTTCTGCTGCAATAACCGGTTCATCTCCGTAAATAACAAGAGCCTTGGCATATTTGCAATTTTCCGCAAGACGTATTTTGTGCGGCAGATTGGCTTTCATATACAGAGTATCACCGGCTTTCATGGAGGTGGAGTTTTTTTCGTCCATAATAAAAAATTCAAGCTCTCCATCAAGCAGAACATAAAATTCCTCCGTGTCATGCATCATAAAATCACGCTCCTCTGCGGACGGATGATATTCAATCAGAAACGGATCCATATTGCGCCCGATTTGACGGTATGCCAATGCATGATAAATAATTCCGAAATGACCGCCGTTGTCACGGCTTACCTCTTCGCCTGAATCAAGATTGCCGAAAGTATATTCCGGAGTTTGTGTACCATCCTGAAAAAGTACATGTATATCTATCCCCAGCGCATCTGCGATCCTGTTCAAAGCCTTTAACGACGGTGATACCCGGAAATTTTCGACCTGAGAAATAAACCCTTTGCTGAAACCGCTTTTTACAGCAAGTTTGTCAACAGTCATTCCCTGTGCGATCCGCAGCGATCTTATATTCTGTGCAATTCTTGATAAAGCCATTTTTCATCCTGTAAATAAAATTCTGTTTCCGGACACATGATTTATTTGTAATATAATCTTTTTTTGTTTGATTTCAAGTTTATGTACTTGAAATTATTCTAAACAGTTGTATCTTATTAGTAAACATTTTACTAAACAAAGGAAAAATATGCTACATTCTTATTATGATACAGCGATAATCGGCGGCGGTGCAACCGGGGCGGCAACGGCATTTGAATTGGCTCATTACAAGCTCAAATGCGTACTTCTGGAGGCAAAAGCCGAATGTGGATTCGGAGTTTCAAAAGCAAATTCCGGAATCGTTCACGGCGGATTTCATTATTCTGCAAAAGATACGCTTAAGGGCAGGCTTGAACTGCGGGGCAACCGTCTTTTCCATGAACTTGCCAAAAAACTTGATTTTGAATTTTATCCGTGCGGTATTCTGGCGGCAGCATTCAGTGAAACCGAAATGGAACAGATCCGCAAACTCCATCAATGCGGTCTTGCCAATGGTGTTGAAGATATTGAACTTTGCAATCGTGAACGCATGCTTGAACTCGAACCGAAACTCAATGAAGCAGTCATCGGCGGTCTTTATGTACCGCATGCAGGAACAGTCGAACCTTACAGCTATGTTTTTTCATTGATCGATACAGCAAAACTGAATGGAGTTGAAGTAAAAACAAATTTTGAGGCTGTTTCAATTGAAATGAAAGATGATTTATGGACGATAAAATCATCGGAGAATGAAATCGTACAGGCAAAATATATAGTGAATGCAGCCGGACTTTTTGCCGACAGAGTATCCCGTATCGCCGGAGCAGAGGAGTTTAAAATCTCACCGAGAAAAGGTGAAGAATATCTGCTTGACCGTCTGTCTGATGCACGCCCGTCAAAAATCATTTTCCCGGTTCCATCTGCACATTCCAAAGGGGTGCTGGTTATTCCCACTGCAGGAGGCACAACTATGATTGGTCCGACTGCTGATATTGTAGAAGATAAAAACGACAACCGTACAAGTGCAGAAAAACAGAAAGAAATATTTTCTCTTGCTTCAAATATGGTATCAGGAGTTTCGGTACGGGATTTGATAACCTCTTTCAGCGGGTCACGTCCGGTAATTGAAGGGAAAGAGGATTTTTTCATTGCTCCGAGTTCAAAAGTAAAAAATTTCATTCAAGCGGCAGGCATTCAATCGCCGGGACTTACAGCTTCACCTGCGGTTGCGGAATATATTTGTGAACTGCTTTTTGCCAACGGCCTGCAAGCAGAGAAAAAAGATAAATTTTTGTACCCTGAAAAAGTTCCCGTTTTGCGCAAAATGTCAGCAGAGCAGGCGGAAATTCTGTACCGCAAAAATCCGGAATATGCCAATATCATCTGCCGCTGCGAAATGATTTCCGAGGCTGAAATACGCGCCGCTGTGCGCAAAGGTCACACAACTCTTGACGGTGTGAAATTTGCCACCCGTGCGACAATGGGACGTTGTCAGGGCGGTTTTTGTTCGCTGAAAATAATGCATATCATCGCTGATGAATGCGGCTGTGCTATATCTGATATTATGAAAAATGAAAAAAAATCCGTCGTCATAAGCGGAGTTGCAGGAGATTTGCAATATGAAAAGAATTGAATTTGATACTGCAGTCATCGGAGGCGGTGCCGCCGGTTTGAGTGCCGCTGCCAAATGCGCTGAAAATGACTTGAAAACTGTAATAATTGAGCGGGAAAACCGTACCGGCGGAGTTCTCAATCAATGTATTCACTCCGGCTTCGGAGTTCATTATTTTCAAACTGAACTTACAGGGCCGGAATATGCTTTGCGTCTGGCAGACAAATTGAAATCATCTGACGTTGAAATCATGCTTGGTGCATCAGTCACTGCTATTGCAGAAAATAACGGCAAATATGATTTGACGGTTTATTCAAAAACTCATGGAGTTTTCATTATTACTACCAGAACAGTTATTCTCGCCATGGGCTGCCGTGAACGCTGTCGCGGCAATATCGGGATTCCCGGTGAGCGTTGTGCAGGTGTTTTCAATGCCGGTTTTGCCCAGCAGCTGATAAATACAGAAGGTTATCTTCCCGGCAGCAAGGCAGTGATCGTCGGTTCCGGAGACATCGGACTTATCATGGCGCGCCGTCTGACCTGGAGCGGAGTCAAAGTTGAATGTGTGGTTGAAATCATGCCGTATCCTGCCGGATTGAGCCGTAATATTGCTCAATGTCTGGAGGATTTTTCCATACCGCTTCATCTCGCACACACCGTTACTGAAATTTGCGGGCGTGAACGTGTTGAAGGGGTGAAAATCGCCCCGCTCGTCAATGGCGAACCGGATTTGCAGCAGGAAAAATTCATAGCCTGCGACACTGTACTTTTTTCAGTCGGTCTCGTTCCTGAAAATGAAATTGCAAGGCTCTGTGGTATTGAGCTTGATCCGGTCACAAAAGGAGCAAAAGTTGACGGAAATCTGATGACTTCAAAAGCCGGAATCTTTGCCTGCGGCAACGTTCTGCATGTTCATGATCTGGTGGATTTTGTTTCGCAGGAGGCGGAACGGGCGGCAGTAAGTGCAGTCAGATTATGTAAAGGAACTCTCAATGCGGCAGATGATGCAAATATCTGTGCCGCTGAAGGTGTCCGTTATGTTGTACCGCAAAAATTTTCTTCCGCATGCGGCGGTAAATTTTTCATGCGTTCAACATTTGTCGCAGATACGGCACAACTCACAGTGAAAAATATAAATGGAGAAGTCATTTTCAGTAAAAAACTGCATTATGTAAAACCGGCGGAAATGCTGACTTTTGAACTGCCGCCAATCAACAGTATCGGAGCGATCGCAACATTGGAGAAATTGTAATCATGAAAAAAATTGAAAAAATATGTATAAACTGCCCTGCCGGTTGTCATCTGGAAATTGCCGTTGATGACAATAAAATTTCAGTCAGCGGCAACCGTTGTCCCAAAGGCAAATCGTACGGCGAAAGTGAAATCACTGATCCCCGCCGTACCGTCACTGCCGCCGTACTTGTCAAATCCGACAAACGATGCTGTATTCCGGTAAAAAGCTCTGCACCTCTTCCCGTAAAACTGATTCCGGCACTGTTGAAAAAACTTTATTCCATGACAGTCGGACTGCCGATACGTCATGGAGATGTGATCATAAAAAATTTCTCCGGCACAGCAATCGACATAATTGCCGCCGGAGAAATGCTGAATTCAGATTTTCCTTCTGAAAAAAATCTTCAATTATCTGAAACAGAACTTATTTAATAAATGCACCCTGTTTTTTCAGTTGAGTCTGCAAAAGTTTTGTATCAAGTGTACGCAATGAACAACTGTTTTTAACAGATAATGCCGCCGCCGTTCCCGCACCTTCGCCGGTAATCATACAGCCGGGAACGACACGGACAGAGGATTGCATGGCACGGTCAGTTGAAATACAACGTCCGGCAACCAGCAGATTAACAGAATTTTTCGGCAGTAATGCACGATACGGAATTCCGTAATTTTCGCCGGCATCATAAGCGACTTTCCGGATATTCTGTTCCACTGCCGCTTGTTTTCCGGCAT
This sequence comes from Lentisphaeria bacterium, assembly GCA_017505415.1. GTDB lineage: Bacteria > Verrucomicrobiota > Lentisphaeria > Victivallales > Victivallaceae > RGIG5270. The sequence continues at coordinate 6,750 of JAFVPG010000054.1, forward strand.
CACTCACCCCGGAATGAATATCAATAGGATAGGCAAAACTTCCGATCTCATCGTCAAAATGCTGACGGTTGAAATAATCTCCGGAAGTCATTTGATACTCGCCAACAATGCGGCGGGATTCGCGGACGCCCAGCATATCTGCGGATAAAGTCAATGAACTCTGCTCAAATCCTTTGACATTTTCACGGAAAAATTTATGATACGCCAGAGCAAGTTCTCTGCCTTTTGTCCATGCTTCACTGCGGGAAAAAATATCCAGAACATCAGTTTCGTAAATATGTCCCAAATTGCCTGCCCCACAGCCGTCTCCATTACGGAAAAAACCGACAAAATGATGTTCATTTACAGGGAGTTGATTATTTTTTGCGGCTTCATTCCACTCTTTGCGCCCGAGTCCGTTGCGTTGGTCACTCTGATATTCGATATTGTCGTACATCACACAAAGTGTCGGTGCCATGACTTCTCTGTTTTCATTGCCGTATTCAAAAGGCACTCCGGCAAGCGCTGCCAAATTTGCATCTCCGGTACAGTCAATGAAAACTTTGCCGCCGACTGCAAAATTACCACATGGGGCGTAACATTTCAGTGCTTTTATCACGCCGTTATCAACAATGCAGTCTGTAACGACAGTTTCATAAATAACTTTGACTCCGGCTTCCGCAAGCATCTGATCGGCGATTTTTTTGACGCTTTCGGGGTGGATATTCTGCCAGCGGTAGCTGGTTTCCGCAAGTTTCATATCTTTTACGATGCGTTCAACAAATTCACGGCAGATACCGTTTGCAAGAATGTTTTCGCCGTCAGTCATGCAAATAATACTGGTCAGCAAACCTCGTGATGCCATGCCGCCGCAACAGCCGCCTTGTTCAATCAGCAAAGTTTTTGCGCCGTTGCGTGCAGATGCGATTGCGGCGGCAATTCCGGCAGAACCGCCGCCTGCAACAATTACATCTGCATTTATTGCAATTTCCAATTCCTGAGCAGGAAATAAAACTTTTTCTTTCATACAATCCCCTTGTTTATTTGCTCAATGTCAGAATGACAGGCACTCTTGACGGGACTTCAAGTTCCACGGCAAGATTATTTCTGACAGTGAATTTCTGTTTGGCAGGATACAATGCCTGATAAGTATATTTTCCCTGCGGTATCGACTTGGCAAGTGAAACGTTAACTTTTTCGGCTTTCTCTGAAATATTGTAGAGAACCAGAGCATAAGTGCCGTCCGGAGCCTGCATAACTGTACCGATAACTGCATCCATGAGAATATCAAAATAATTTGCACTGTAACTTCTGTGCCATTTGACACGGAGTTTCTGTGCATTTGATTTGATTTCGGGTAAACGGAGCAGGCGGCCTTCAACAAAATATTTTTTACCTGCGGCATAAGCTGCATAACGGTCTTTTGAAGTTTTTACAGCGATCTCACCGTTGCCATAGGTGTAGAGCAGATTGTAAATGTTCCAGCCCGGAGTAACGCCCCAGCAGAGCGCCAACGCATTTTTTGCCACATACCCGAGAGCATTGTCCCGTTCTGTATCATAGCGGCTGGGCCACACGCTGTGCAGCATGGTGTAATCATTGTAAACCGTCTGAATCATTGGAATTGCAGTTACACGGTCACCTTCGAGATAAGCGTTGGTGGTGTTGCAGACGAGATAACCGTCAAGATGGGCGATATTTCCCTCCCAGAAACTTTCAGCAGTAAAGCAGAATTCCGGATTGATTTTTCTGGCGCGTTCACGCAAAGTTTCAAGCAGTTTGTGCTGACCTTTGACATAACTTGCACCGCCGCCTGAATCCTTTGAACATTCAGGAGTGAAATTCAGATAAGTTCCGCCATGATTACCGGAATCAAGATAAGCGGCACGGAAGCCTGCTTGTGCCATTTTGACAATATTATCGCCGAGAGCTTTGGTGAAAACTTCGCCCGGATATGCAATCAGATCCTGCTGTGAAGAATTACTTGGCCATTTGATAAATTGTCCGTAATAGTTGCGGACGAGATTTTTTTCTGCAAGCTCAATATTTTTTGTAAAGCTTGGACTTTTGTCGCCCCAGCCTATACATTGAATATATCCCATGATGCTGACATTGTTTTCTTTGAGTGACTTCAAAACTTTTTTGTCTGTCTCTGTCAGCGGGAAACGATCGGGGTCGCCATTATGGAATTTTTTGTTGTCATGTCCCCAGTAGGAGAGAAAAACTGCCAATGGATATTGTGAAAAATCTTTGCGGAAACGGCGCATCATCATATCCTGTTTGTCTGATTGATTGGTGACGTACTGTCCCCATTCCACAACATCTTTGAACCATTGGGGAATATTTTTGCGTGAATGGATATTTCCTTCTTTGCACCAGTACTGCTTCAAAGCCCACTGACGGTAGATCTGACAGCCGTCATACCATTCTCCGTTGAAAGTCTTAATAACGGCAGGATAAGGTATCTGCCATTTCTGCGGTATCTGCCGCATGTTATTTGGTATATTACGAAGTGTCCAGGAAACACCATTTTTCATATCAGAAGCAATATCCCAGCGTTTGGCATATTGTTCATGGTCATAAACTCCCAGATAAAGTGCATTGTTATTGTTATAAAAAACATCCATGTGCATGCTGTGTCCGGAACGGTTGGGCTGATAGATCCGGTTTTTGCGGAAAAGTCCCTTTTCAACCGGATTCTGAATCAGTCTGCCGTTGAAAAACGGAGTTGCAAGGAAATCTTCTGCGGCATTGCCGTTTACTCTGCCGATACCGCCGATTGAGGGATAATCGAAGTAAAAGACGGTATATTTTTTTGAACGGTTATTGAAACTGCCGTTGAAAACAAAAGATTTGCCGTCTGGAGAAATTTTTATTTCAGTTTGAACATCAAGGACGCCTTTTTCATCACCGATATTGAGATTTTTCCAACGCATGACAACAGATTTGCCATCTGCTTTGAGTTCAACAGCGGCTTTGGTAAAATCGAGAGCGGAAATATTGAGATCGCTTGCAGAGTCTTCAGAATTTTTTCCGCTGCCGTTATCGTCGCGTTCAGGATCGACGGAGAGCGGAACGACTTTGGCAAGTTTCAAATTTGAAATATCGATTTTTTTGAGAGTCATTGCCCAGAGTGATTTTTCCCGAGAATCTCCGTAAACTGATCCTCCAGACCCAGCCGGTCATAGGCCTCCTGGGTATTCCAGTGGACGATGTTTACCACAAGA
>JAFVPG010000055.1 GCA_017505415.1 Lentisphaeria bacterium
CCCTCATCATCATCATCGAAATCATCTTCATCATCATCGGAATCCGGATAAAGATCCGGATGGTCTTCATAGTACCATTCACGCTCGTTCAATTCGTAACCGTATGCCAGTAAATCCAGCATAAAATACATACTCTCGGCTGCCTCGGCGCAAGTTCCGCTGTCAGCTGTAGTCATAAGTATATTGTAGTCGTGTTCGCCAGACTCCCAAACTTCATTACATTTTTTGAGGATGATCGGACGGAGATATTCCGGAAATTTATTGAAATCGAATTCGCCTTCGGCACATGGTTCTGTCAGGACAAAGCAGGCTCCCATCTCTGTAAACTGGTGATCTTCGTCAGCTTCCAGATCCAACCATATCTTAAACTTCTTGTTCCAATCAAATCCTCCATGAAGTGTGAGACCATACATATCATCATCGCTCAAAAGATTGAATTTGCGGTAAACTGTTGCGAGTTTTTCTTCTGGAGTCATCTCCTCCCAATTGTCGGGCAGTTTGCCGATCATCGGTTTTAACTCATCACTGACATTGATTTTCACTTCCGCCATAGTTTTTTCTCCTTTGTTTGTTGCGTTTGTCTTTCAGTATTTGGCGTACCACGGGCGAAGTCTTTGCATTGCAGGACTTCATTTTATTGATTTCAGGTTTATAATCTTCCTTTCTTGAAAAAATTGGTCGGCATTATATATGACTTTTCAAAAAAAACAACCACATTCATGTAAATGTTCTCCTTTGGCGATTCCGGGATTAAACTGTCTTGACGTTCATATATGACGTTTTTTAAAAACAAGGGGATTTTTTATTTTTTCTGTTCTTTCATGGAGCGCCACTGCGCATAATCTTTTTCCACCTCGTTTTTTAAATCCAAAAACTCTTCTTCGCTCAAAAATTCCTGTGGCATTATCTCTTCCCCGGGAAAAACGAGAATATAATCAGGATTTTGCCGCAGAATTGCCACTTTGGCAGCAAGTTTATTTACGGCCTCTTCCAACGTTTTACCGCAAGTGCTGAAAGCATTGTCGCCGCCAAACTTGTCTAAATCACATTCGGATACGTTCACAACATCCTCGCCAATTTCTCCATCGGCATACCGGTATGCTCCTGCGGCATGATAAACACCATCGACAGCATCAATACTGTCTGTCAGCCAAACCGTCCATCTGCCATCTCTATTATAATGCATTGCCACTTCACATCCTGAAAATATTGTATTGCTGCATTCAGTGGTATATTTGAGATCACCGATATCATTCAGGATTTTTTCAAGTTCACAAGTTTCCATATAGAATTCCGCCTCAAAGTTCTTTCCCACCCTCCGAGAGGGATGTCTGATTGGCAAAGGGCATATTTTTTTTCACAAGTTCAGCTAATTGTTCCAATTTTTCTTTTGTCATGGGCAGATCAATATCAGTCTGTTTCATTTCGTGGTAGGATTCTTTCGGAGTTTCGGCATCGCCGTAGACAAAAATCCCCAAACGATCCATCAGAACGTGATAGTTTTGGGAGTTTTTATCCTGATCGAATGTCTGCAAACTGATCATCATGACTTTTTTGCCATTTTCTTTGACATACAGCCACTGCCAGTTGGAAAGATCATAAGGGACCTTGAACTTGCCGCCGCAGGTATAATCTCCGATCCCCTGAGCGCAGGAAACATCAAATCCTCTGGAATGCAAATACTCCCGGATCAGTTTTTTCTGTTCTCTGCGCAGTTCAGCGTAACGCTGCCGCACCTCTTCAAATTCCAGGATTTTTTCTGCGGAATTCATTGCTATTTTTCCTTTTTGTTATAACGAAATCTGTTCAAAACTTCTGAGATAATTTCGTTTGCTTCTTTCTTATCTACTTTACTTGCCAATTGCGTTTTTGTGTTGTTAAGTATTGGTATATGACTTTTCAAAAAAATCCGCTAAATTTTCTGTGCGGGAGATTTCCGTTAAAATTCCAGTTTTCATATAATGCATCACCCCAACCTCCCTGAAAAGTACCTGTGCACCCGAAAAAAAGTTGACCTTATATATGACGTTTCAAAAAATCCTCTTATTTTTTTCGGCTTTTAGTACCATTTTTCAACAAGATTTTTCAGCTCTCTTTCTTACTTTTGCATAAATTCAACAATATCGCCATTCAATTCTGCAAATGTGATAGAGTACTCTGCTGCCGGTTAATACAGATCGGCAGCAGAGAAAAGGGGGTATTATTTTATTTCATCTTTGGTTAAATAGTAACGTTGCTCAAAAAACTCAGAAACATTTTCAAGTTGCGAACTTTCGCCCAGCATTTCAAATGCTTTTCTGGTTGTCACTCTGGGGCGTATCGTTTTTAGATTGTCAGTGTAAAATTCTTTTATTTTCTTTACAGCATCTTTCAATTCAGCAGCTTTTGTTCGCCGTTTTTCTTCCAATTCAGACAATTCTTTAAAAACTTTTTCTTGAGCTGTTGCTAATTCGTGCCAATCTGCCCAACGTTTTGCCTGATCAGAGTTTGTTTCGCCGATTTCTTTCAGGAACATTTTTTCATATTTCCTCACCGTTGCGTTGCCGCATCCGCCATTATAAAAGTGATATAATGGCTCTGGCTCCTCTTTTTTAGCAAGTTCTGCTAACAATTGAGAAAATATGGACATTGGCTTTTCATTTTCTTTATCGCTGTGAAAATCAATGGCGGTAACGATCTGCTTTGCTTTTGGATCATAATCTTGCATAGGAGCAGCAAGCCCTTTGATTTCTCCCCAAGTTACCCACAAAAAGTGTTTTTGAATATTCTCCGAAGCAGATTTTTTAAATTCATCCCATTCATTACCCATAAAAGCAGATAACTTCTCGCCAAAGGCAGCATCCAAATCATTGACATTTGCCTGCCAGAGTTCGGCAAATTCCTCTTGCAGATTCTGTATCAAGGAGTATTTATCTTTCCCCGACTTATATATATTTTCAAAATTTTCTGCAATCAGCAGAACATAAAAATTGTTATGACCAGTATTTTCTGCAACTGATTTTGCAATAAGATATTCTTTGGCAAGTTGTCCTTTGTTTAATGCTGCCGAGTTACGATAACCTTTTGCTTCCAGCAAAAACAGGCTATTCCCATCGGAAATCCAGCCGTCCGGCTGAGCAAGTCTTACACCGTCTTTTTCGTTTTCATAAGGGATATAGTAATTGCCGGCATTGCCGCGTACCTCAAAATTTTCAC
>JAFVPG010000008.1 GCA_017505415.1 Lentisphaeria bacterium
TTATTTGCCGCATATAACAGAAATCACCCACAAACATTTCCGCATTGATCCAAGCCAAGACCGTTGCTGGCAGTTATACGAAGATTTAACCACCTATATGGAGAAAATATGAGATATTTGATTTATGCCCGAGTTTCGCCCCGCGGCAGTGACTTTGACCGTGAAACTTCAATCAGTATGCAGATTGAATATTGCAAACAATACATCACGCTTAAAGGCGGCATTGTCGCCGATATACGGTCGGATGAATTCTTTTCCGGCAAGGATACCAACCGCCCTGCGTTCAAATCAATTCTTGATGAATTGGATAAAGGTACAGCCGAATGGGATTGCCTTATTGTGTATAAACTCTCCCGCATGAGCCGTTCTCTGAAAGACGGTGCTTTGATATTTGAGAAACTGTTCCAGAACGGCAAAGGCTTTGTATGTGCGACAGAGAATTATGATTTTTCAAGTCCTGCCGGTCGTGCCATGCTGGGCATGATGCAGGTATTCAATCAGTTTGAACGGGAGCAAACGGCAGAGAACACCCGCAACAAAATGATTTCCATTGCCAGCCGTGGCGAATGGCCGGTGGGCAAACCACCTTTCGGCTATAAACGCGGAGCGAAAAAGGACAACAAACTTTATATCGATGAAAAAAAAGCACAAATTGTGCGAAATATCTTTGATATGTATATTTCCAGCGAATATACGATTACCGATATTCTGCGGAAATATAAAAATCTGACCAGCGCATCTTCTGTCTGGTATATGCTGCGAAACCGTACCTATCTCGGCAAAATAATCTATGCGGGCAAGGAGTACCAGGGCAAACACGACCCGATCATCTCCGAGGCTGTTTTCAATGCGGCGCAAAACCTGCATCCGAAAACATCAGATGATGACGGTTATCAGGACCGCCCGAAAGCACAGACTTACCCGTACTTGCTGACGGGCATATTTTATTGCCATTGTGGAGCGCGGATGACGCCCAAAGCGGCGAAAAGCGGACAATTCAATTATTATACCTGCCGTAATCACGATTGCCGTTTCAGCGTACCTGCGCCGAAAGTTGAAGAAGCATTGCTGAAATATCTTCAAAGCATAAAAATTTCAGATGAATCAATACAGAAAGCCTATGCTATTATCAAAAAAGATGAAGCCGCCGTACATGCCCAACACCAACCGGAAATAAATCAGCTCAATATATCACTCCGCATTGCCGAAGACGAAATGGAAAACATCATCAGTCAAATTATAAAGGGCAACCTTACCGAAGCGATACAAGCCCGTTTGAATGCCCGGAGTGAAGTTCTGGAAAATGAAATCGAAGATTTAAAGAATAAAATAGCAATCCGCATGAAAGCGTTTGAGAGCCATGATGCGGCAGATATGGAATACATAGTGCAACTGTTGAAAAATTTCCAGGCACTCAAACTGGAAGATTTCAATACCGACCCGATTCAAGCAAAGCAGGTGATAAACGCTTTCATCGGGGAGATAGTCATAAAAAAAGATCTGGAGTGCCAGATCTATCCTGCGAAAAGTTCGCCTAATATACAAAAATGGCTCCGGCAGCTGGATTCGAACCAGCGACCAAGTGGTTAACAGCCACCTACTCTACCGCTGAGCTATGCCGGAGCGTTCTATGTTACTTAATATGCCACATTTTTGAAAAAATGCAAGCTCAATTCTCAAAAAAATTACACTTTTTTTGCTTTTTTTCAGATTTTTAAGAGTTTTTCAGCATTTTTGCTGAAAATCTTCTCTTTAGCCTCGTCTGAAATGCTCAATTTCTGCACAATTTCGATCATTTCGCCCTGATCACACCACGGGCTGTCACTTCCATACAATATGCGATCTGCGCTATGTCTTTGTAATAAACGATTTAGCGTTTCAAGTTCAATATTCATACTATTCATGAATGCCAAATCAAAGTAAACATCTCTGCCGCAAAGGTGTTTCTCTACCTCTTCAAACATACGCATTCCCCCGCCATGAGCCGCCACCAATTTCAACTTCGGATGACGTTCAATAACTTGCTTAATGTCTTCAGGAGTACAATGATACGGAGGCGGAAACATTATATCAAATCCGGTATGAGTTAAAACAATCAAATCATATTCGATACAGGCTTCCCATATCCTGTCGTATTTCCGGTCGGCAAAATAAAAATTCTGGTATTCAGGATGCACTTTGATTCCTTTCATGCCAAGTTCTGCAACGTATTTCAAAGTCTCTTCAGGAGTATCCTCTTCCGGATGCACAGACCCGAACATGATTATTTCATCATGATTTTCCCGGCTCGCCCACAAATTCAGACTCTTTGCATTAGCAGGACAATTTACCATCGGCAATGACACACTGTACTCAATATTATTTCTCTGCATTGATTCTATCAATCCGGCACGAGTTCCATTCGTAACCGGCTTGATAAATTCAATAGCCTTATTCAATGCTTTTTCCACTATTTTATCCGGATAATAGTGGGTGTGAAAATCTATAACTCTCATTTTGTTTCCATAAATACACTGCGATACTTGATAAAATACGAAAAACCTGAATACATAGTCACAAAAACCACTCCGCAAAGATAAGTTATCCAGATATACCACTGTGTCGTATATTTGGTCCATAAGTCAAAAACACCGATCCAGGAGGCTCCGGCAAGGGCAAGCATAAACATCTGCAAGGCAGTTTTTAGTTTACCAAATTTGTCCGCAGATATAACAATGCCCTTTTTAGCAGCCAATGAACGCAACCCCGTAACCATAAACTCACGGGCAAGCACTGCAATTGCGATCCAGGATGGCATCAATCTGTATTCAACAGCAATCAGCATGCATGCCGCCACAAAAATTTTATCAGCCAGCGGATCCATCAAAGCTCCGAAATCAGTAACCTGATTCCATTTGCGTGCCAGATAGCCGTCAAGCAAATCTGTAATGCCTGCCAAAAATGCAAGACTGATTACAATAATACGCAGGATTTCAATGCCTTTGGTTATATCCTGCAGTTTCGGACCGCAAAAGGCGGACAACACCACTGCAACCGCTATCATTGCAATGCGGCTTACTGTTAAAATGTTCGGAATGTTCATTTTTTCTTCTCCGTTTCTGTAACATGTCCTATTAAATCATAGTCCGATACCGCTTCGATACGGACTTTATAAAACTTACCAGCTTTCATTTTTCTGCCGCCGAAAACGACAATATTATCAATTTCAGGAGCATCTGCGACACCGCGTCCAATGGCACGTGTTCCCTCAACATCATCGGCGATGACTTCTATTTCTCTGCCTATCAAACTATTCTGATATTCCTCCATGATATTGGTTTGAATATCCATAAGCTCATCAGCTCTGCTGTATGAGATTTCAAAATCAATCTGATCAGCCATTTCAGCAGCTTTCGTTCCCGGTTCTGCCGAATACGGGAATACTCCGCAACGTTCAAAACGCATCTCTTTTATAAAATCTTTCAATTCTTCAAACTCCGCCACGGTTTCTCCGGGGAAGCCGGTTATAAAAGTAGTTCTCAAAACAAGATCCGGCATTGCTTCCCGCAGTTGACGTATAACTTCTTTGACTCTTGCTTGTGTAACATGCCGGTTCATTGCTTTGAGGATACGTTCTGAAATATGCTGAAGCGGCATATCAAGATAATGCATAACATGTTTTGAATTTTTCAATGTTTCAATAAGTTCATCTGTATAATGTGCCGGATGAGTATACAGCAAACGCAATTTGAATTCGCCGTCCAATTTATCCAATTCACGGAGCAATGAACTCAAACTCTCGCCGGATTCCGGCCGGTCATGTCCGAAAACAGTTACATCCTGTGCCACAATGACCAATTCTTTGACTCCATTGGCAATCAAATTCTGAGCCTCAGCCACAACGCTTGCCTGCGTTCTTGTCCGCAGTTTGCCCCGGATATGCGGAATAGCGCAATAAGAACAACAATTATTACAGCCGTCAGCAATTTTCAAATATGCCATGTGCGGTACAGTCAACTGCAATCTCGGAGTATTGTGCTCATAGAGATACGAAGGATTATCAGTAGTGTTTCCGTTGCCGTTATCCAATATTTCAATAATACGTGGGATGTCATTCACCCCAAGCCAGAAATCTACTTCCGGAAATTTTTCTCTGAACGGATTATCCTTGCCGTACTGCGGAAGACACCCTGCAACGGCTATACGGCGGCTCTGCTTTCTCGCCCGTTTTTTCCAGTTTAAGGCTTTACGTATTTCCTCAAAAGCCTCTTCACGGGCAGAAGGAAGGAATGCACATGTATTTATCAAATATACATCTGCATCTTTTGCATCAAAAGTTATATTCCGCCCGTGGTTGAGCAAAATACCGGCAAGGACTTCCGTATCAACTAAATTTTTCGGACAACCGAGACTTACAAAATAAACTCCGCTCATAAATTCCAATCCATAATTTACTGCAATTTTACACTGTTACAGGTATAATATAACAGCATTTTTTATAAAAAACAACTTTTTTCAATCACATATCCGCTTATTTTGTCTGAAAAATGAAATATTATTTACTTTTCTCCGCTTTTTTCTGCTGTTCAGCAATATGATCTATCAACATATCAAGGTCGATTTTTTCAACATAATGCCAATCATGAGTATTGATGCGGTAAAAAAGGTAAACAATATTTCTGCCCAGCGGCGTTCTGACACTCATAATACCGTTTCTGCGTCTGCGAACAATATTAAATGTCCTGCTGTCATTGAAAAAGCCGTCAGCATTATAATTTTTCACATCTTTCTCATTCTCTTTTCTGACTGAATAATCTTCTCGGGTACTCAACAAAATTCTGCCGTTGTCGTCGATAATAACTTTTTCCATGAGAAATCCTTCTGTATTGCCGTGTTTTTTCATAAAACGTGCAATATACTGAAGCATATTATCTATAGCAAGGACTCCGACACGTTTTTTATTGACAAAAATCGGAATAGATGCGGTCAATGTCAACCGTTTGGAAACTGCATCCATATAAGGAGTACTCCAGACAACATCGTCAAAAGGAGTTTTATTTGCAACTGCTTTGTACCACGGACGTACTCTCGGATCATATTGAGCAGGCTGATCCATGTATCCCGGCATACTGAAATAAAGCCCGTTCTCCATTCCGCAATAAAACCACAGGATCGGCGAACCGTTTTCAAAGAAATATTCTCTTGCTTCTTTTTCACTCATTTTATTTACAACAGATTTTTCACGGAAAATATTGCCGAAAAGAAGCGATTGTTTCAATACCGGCTGCAAATTCTGCAAACGCTCCATCTGCCGCTGCATTTCTGCGGTATATTTTCCTGAATGATGATTGAAACTCAATCTGTCAAGTGAAATATATTTATTGCAAGGTTCTGAAAATTTAATATCTCCTGAATACTGAGTTTTTGCGACTTCATCCTGATAGCGGAAATATTTTTTTTCAGCAACTGCTGCAACTTTATCCTGTTCCAGTAAAAATGACATATAGGCACTCAAAGATTTCAGCGAATTTGCCACATGATTCATCTGAAGTTCAATAAGACTCGAAACATACAATGCTCTGGAATATGCTTCACTCAATGCAATTTCTCGCTGAAGTATAAAATTCACCTGCTTATTGCGCTGATATACCGAATAACTTACTGAAGCACCGGCAAGCAGCAGTCCAGTCAAAGCAAAAATCAACAGAATCTTAATATGACGCTGGCTGAAACGGAGAACTTTCGCAAAAATATTATCCGGTCTTGCTGAGGTTTCCTCATTGGCAAGATAACGCCTTATATCATCCGCAAACTCATTGACAGATTGATAACGTTCCTCCCGGTCATGAGCAACAGCTTTGGCAATTATCGCACACAAATCTTTGCTGACAGGAATCCCGAAGGCATGAGTGAAACTTTCAATCTGACCATTTTTTACACGTCCGATAACTTCCTTTGTATCCTTGCCATTATAGGCTGTTTTAAGAAAAACACATTCAAAAAGTATCAGACCAAGCGCATAAATATCAATCCTCTCATCTGTATAAATCCCATTTATCGCTTCAGGAGAGAGATAACGGGGCGTTCCGGATATGGAGGCGGGCCGGGTCCAGGTAGCAGAGTCATAAGACGGATCGTGTATCAACCGTGCAATTCCCCAATCCATGATATAGGAATCATTGTGCTGTCCGAGCATAATATTTTCAGGTTTCAAATCACAATGCATGACATTCCGGCTGTGAGCATAAGCAACAGCATCACAACTGCGAAGCAGAATTTCAATACGTTTACGCATTGAATGAGTTTCATTAAATTTATTAATACCGTTTTTCTGATACTGTTCACGTATCCGCACCAGATAATCAGCAAGATTTTCACCATTGATAAATTTCATTGCCAGATGCAGCCCACCGTCTGTATCAGAGTTCAATGAATAAATCGGCACGATACCCGGATAATCCAGCTGAGCAGTAATTTTTGCTTCAGAAACAAAATGTTCACGTGATTGTTTGTGGTCATTCAAATTTTTATGCAGAGATTTCACAGCAACGACTCTGCCAAGAGAACGGTCGGCGGCAGTAAAAATAACTCCCTGCCCCCCCTCGCCTATTTTGCTTATAGTTTCAAAAGACTCTTCTATTAAAGGGAGTATATTCTCTTCTTCAGACAAATTTTCAATTCCGGAAGATTCAACAGCAGTTTTATCAGAATCTTTGACCAATTCATCTTCAACATTGCGTTTTTTCTCAAAAATTGAGCTGAATGCAGAAGTTTTGTTCAATGCAAAAAACGACGTGGTATTTCCAGAAAAATACCCGGGTCTCTGACGTTTTTGCTCCCCGGATGAGACAAACGCTTTCTGAAGTTCCTCGTCAGAAATACGCAACGTACGCTCAAGCTCAAGTGCATCAAGTTTTATTGTAACGTCATCGTCTGACTCATTAACTATAATGTTATCGTCACTGTCACTCAATTTTACCTCGCATGATTTTCAGCCGATCATCGACCACAATCTGCCATTTTTCCCGGGAGTAAGGATGATATTCAAATCAAAAGCCTCTGAAAGATTTTTTTCTGTCAAAACATCTTCACGTTTCCCGTAACTTTGAATATTTCCGCTTTTCAGAATCATTCCTTTGTCAAAAACAGGCATGATGTCTTCTATTCTCTGTGTAATGAAAACAATGGTTATTTCAGGATGGTCATGTGCCATTTCAGCAATAGTTTCAAGCAAAAATTCACGACCGGCAATATCCAGATAAACACTTGGTTCATCAAGGATGAGAAGTTCAGGATTATTCATCATGGCACGGGCGATAAGTATTTTCACCTGTTCGCCGCTGGACATAGTCATAAGCTGCTGATCTTTCAGGTGGACACATTTCAATTTTTCAAGAATTGAAATTGCTTTTGCCTCCTCCTCCGGCAGCATTTTACGGAAAAGCCCGAAAGTACTGTCAACTCCGGAAACGACCAGTTCCAAACCTTTAAGTTCAGGATCAGCCATCTGCTGCATATAAGGACTTACCCAGGCAACACGTTTGCGCAATTCGATCAAGTTAGTCTGTCCGAATTTTTCACCGAGTACGCTGACATGCGCTCCGAACAGCGGCCATGCATAGCCCATAAGCATTTTTACAAGAGTAGTTTTTCCTGCACCGTTTGCACCGAGGATAAAACAGCGGTCGCCTTTTTTTACCTGCCATGAAATATTGTGCAGGATTTCTCTGCCGCCGAGAAAAACGGTGGCACCTTTTACATCAATAGCCTGTTCATAAGCTGAATTCGGTTCTGTCATTTTTTCTTATTACCTTTTTTATTTTCCATATATTGCAGCCACTCTTCACGCAAATTGCGTCCAATGGCGAATTCATGTTCAAAATCGTCAAAACGATTTTCCTCTATAATTTTGCGGAATTTACTGTATTCACATTCAAAATAATCCATAGCTTTCAGTACTGCATCTCGATTATTTTCAATGATCTCCTTCCACATCACAGGATTGCTGGATGCAGTTCTTGAAGTATCTCTGAAACCACCGGCGCACCCGGCAAAATTATCAAACTTATCTTCATATCCGAGAACACTTATCGTCAGAGCTGATGCCAGTATATGTGCCACATGACTCGTCCGTGCCACCAGATTATCATGTTTTTCCTTCGTTATACGCACAGTTTTGCAACTTATTGATTGCCACAATTCTTCAATGATTCTGACTTCGGGAGCTTCAAAATCTGCGGCACAGATAAAAACATCCGCATTGTCATACAATGTTTCAAAAGCATTTTCATATCCGGATTTTTCCGTACCTGCCATGGGATGACTTCCGACATAAAAAACATTTTGAGGCGGCAAAACTTCCTCTGCCTTATTCATAAATGCACTTTTGGTACTGTTAAGGTCGGTAACTACTGCACCTTTTTTGAAACAGCCTGCATATTTTTCGAGGAATTCAACCGTTGCAGGAATAGGCAATGCCAGAAAAACAACATCTGCTTTTGCCAGCAACGTTTCCAGCATTTCCTCTGATTCAGGCAACAAGATCCCCTCGCGAATACCATACTCAACAGCATCACGATGACGATTGAAACCCATGACCTGAATTCCTGTTTTGCGGAACGCCATTGCCAATGACATGCCGAGCAATCCAAGTCCGACGATCAAAATTTTCTTATCTTCCTTTTCCATAATACTATAATGTACACCTTTTTTTGAATAATTAAATTGAAAAATCAAAAAAATATAGTAAATTATTGAATATTTTATGATTTTTTCAATGAAAGGACAAAAATGAAACATATTCTGGTCGCCGGCGGAGCCGGCTATATCGGCAGTGCATGTACTGAATATCTGCTCAATAATGGTTATGCTGTAACAGTTTACGATTCTCTCGTCACAGGTCATCTGGATGCGATTGACCCGAGGGCAAAATTTATCCCCGGTGATCTTGCCGACCGTGAAAAAATAATTAAAGTCGCCAAAGAGGGAAATTTTTACGGCATAATGCACTTTGCCGCCGCATCTCTCGTCGGTGAATCAATGGTAGATCCCTCCAAATATTTCCGTAACAACATCGCCAACGGTATCAATCTTGCCGATGCAGCAGTCGCCGGAAATATCAAAAATTTCGTCTTTTCAAGCACCGCCGCCACTTTCGGACAGCCGGAAAAATGTCCAATCAGTGAAAATGATCCGCAAAAACCCATAAATCCATACGGCGAATCCAAACTCTGCTTTGAAAAAATCCTCAACTGGTACTCTCAAATACACGGTATCAAATATGCCGCTCTGCGTTATTTCAATGCCGCAGGCGCCACCGAAAACTTCGGAGAAGCTCATAATCCGGAAACACACCTGATTCCCATAATTCTGCAAGTCGCCGCCGGAGAACGTGAAAAACTTATGGTCTACGGCAATGACTACAATACCCCCGACGGCAGCTGTGTCCGTGACTATATCCACATCCTCGATTTAGCTCAAGCTCACATGCTCGCCCTTGACGCTCCCGAAAGCGGACATTACAACCTCGGTACCGGCAAAGGCTTGAGCGTTTTTGAAATTATCAAAGCTGCAGAAAAAGTTTCCGGCAAAAAAATCAACTTTGAAATTGCCCCCCGCCGCCCCGGCGATCCGGATACTCTCATTGCCTGTTCCGACCGTATCAAAAAACTCCTCGGCTGGAAACCGCAATTTGAAAATGCTGAAGCCATCATCGAATCCGCATGGAAATGGAAACTTAATCACAAAAATGGCTATCTGCGTTAAAAAAATATTCTTTTGCGCATTTCTCGCAGTAATAACTTCTGCACTGTCAGCTTCAAATAATTTCAATGTGATAAATGCTGACGGTGCAGATCTGGCGTTCCGTAAGATACTGATAGACAAATCAATACGCAACGACATCTTCAACTGCACTGTAACTCAGGATAATTTTAAATCCGCTATGCAGAAACTTGCTGATAATAAATGCGATATGGTAATTGTCAAAGGAGATTTGAACAGACAGGAAAAATTGCCGCAATCTCTTGCTTTCAAACAATTTGCCGTTACATCATTCATAATTATCGTTCACAAAGACAATCCATTGAAAAAACTGAAAATCTCCGAACTCCGGAAAATATGGAACGGAGATTACAATAACTGGGGATATTTCAATCCGGAAAACTTTTTTTCAATACACCGCTTCGGCATGCCGCTTGACGACAGTGCATTTTTGTACCTGAAAAAGTATTTGCAGCTAAAAGAAAACGTACAGCATTTCCCGCTTGATTCAGCTTCGCAGATAATCACGATGGTTCGTTCCAACCCCAATGCAATCGGTATCGCTGTCATGTCAGCAGAACTCAATTTTAATGGGATAAAACTCATTCAGCTTACAGATGACAACGGGAAAAATATTCCGTTCAATATGCCGCATAATGTTATATTCCGCAAAAATGACAGAGAAAAAATCGAAAAATTTCTGAAAACGGATAAATAAAATGGAAAGTATCAATTCTTATATAACCCGGAAAATGAAACTGCGGAAAATCATGATGACAATTTTTTCCGCATGCAGTATTCTGCTTATTTGCGGAATTCTGAACACCGCACAGGAATCAGAAACTGAATCGTCCGGCGATATTGGCAATCAGGAAATAATGATTTCAAAAACCGCAAAAGCCACTCCGAGAGAAATACTCTTTGAACAGAAAGACCGCAAACTGCGAATATATTCAGCAGTAACTCTGATTGCTTTAATGACAGCATCTTTTCTGATTGATATACTGTTTGTCAGATGTCCCGCATGCTCCGGGCATATCCAATACACAGTGACACCGGAATCATGCCGCAACTGCGGCTGTTCTTTTGCCCGCAAGGAAAACGGAAAATGAAAAAATTCAAAAAAATACTCATCAGTGCAGGTCCTACCCGTGAAAAAATCGATCCCGTCCGCTTCATATCCAACCGCTCAAGCGGCAAAATGGGCTATGCTCTGGCGGAAAAAGCAGTTGATTTCGCTGAAAACGTTGTTCTTGTTTCAGGACCGGTCAATCTCGAAGTCCCATCCGGTGTGCAATGCATAAATATCGAAAGTGCCGCTGAAATGGCAGCAGCAATGTTCCATGAGAGCCATGATGCCGATTTGATAATCATGTGCGCCGCAGTCGCCGATTACCGTCCGAAATTCGTACACGATACGAAAATGAAAAAATCAGACGGCGATCTGACCATCGTGCTTGAACGCACAACTGACATTCTGAAAACTCTCGGCGAAAACAAAAAAGCAGGTCAAATACTTGCCGGATTCGCAGCTGAAACCAATGATATTCTCGAAAATGCCCAATCAAAACTTGAACGCAAAAATCTTGATTTTATAATCGCTAATGATGTAAGTTCTTCATCTCAAGGAGGTTTTGCAAAAGATGTCAATGCAGTAACCATCATTGACCGCAGCGGTCACAGAGAAGTCTTCGACCTCTGTTCTAAAAAAGAACTCGCCGGAAAAATCCTTAAATATATAGCTGTGTACTGAAAGCAAACTGATTTCATCAGTCATCTGAAACTGCGGCGGTATCTTGCCGGGGTTGTATTGCGGAAACGACGAAAAACTTTTATAAAATAGTTTATATCATAGAAACCGCATTGTTCAGAAATTTCATAAACAGACATTGTACTTTTCAACAGCTTTTGTTCTGCTTTTTCCACCCTCAAAGAAAGCAAATATTCCATAGGGGAAACTCCAAGCAGATTGCGGAATTTTTTAGTGAATCCACTGACACACATATTGGCTTTTTTTGCCATATCAGTCAAGTTATAATTTTTTTCCGGATATTTTTCCATATCACTTATTACCTGAATCAAAGAAAAATTTGATTTAACGGAACTTTCAGATACAAGCATTTTTTTCGGAGAACATCTGAGGATTATGAACAGAATTTCAATAAGCAAAGCTCTGGCATATATTTTATAACCTGCGGCCTTTCTGCTCAATTCATTTATCAACCTGCCAATAAGAGCATTCATCTCTTCCCGTTCCTGCCATCCGAGGTGAAATTTGGAACGTTCACTGAACTCTTTATTGCCGAAAAGTTTCGACCATGTATCAAGCACTTTCAAATCCTTCAATTCATTCAAAACCAATTCCTGTGAAAATATTATATTGTAATAGTACGCCGCATGCCCGTCTTCAAAAGAATGTTTCTCCTTCGGCAATATGGCAAAACAATCTCCCTGCATTACAGAATAGCGCAACTTATTGTTGCCGTGAAAAATCGAATGTACGGCACTGCCTTTGGCAAAAAAAACGATCTCAATAAAATCATGTGTATGAATAGGCACAACCTCATTCACATTGGTTGTCACAACATGCAATGGGAAATTATTCATTTTCTCCCATTTTTCCATTTTTTCTTTATGCATAATTTCACCTCTGTAAAAAAATACTCTTTTTTTTCATATTTACAAGTATTTTTTAGCAAAAAATACTGTTTTTTTAGCAGATAATACTGTGCAAAACAAAAAATATGTGCTATTGTATAAAAGTTCGCAAAAAATAAATCTCCAATTTAAAATAAAAGAATGAGGCTTGATATACAACATATTTCTCAAAAAAAACAACATGCTATAATTAACATTATAGGAAGTTCACAAGCACAAAAAAACTTACCCGTAAATAGAAAGGATAAAAAAATGAACACACAAAAACACAACAGAATGTTAACTATCGGAAGTTGCTTCACTCTCATCGAACTATTGGTTGTAATTGCTATTATCGCAATTCTTGCAGGAATGCTGCTCCCCGCCCTCAACAATGCAAGAGAAAGAGCAAGAATTGCAACATGCCTGTCAAATCACAAACAAGTCAGTCTGGGCTTGATCTTTTATGCTGATGATAACGATGGACAATATCCCTGCGGAATTGATTCAAATTTCGGAAGCAATCGCAAAGAATGGAACAAACGCCTTTTCACCGACAAATATGTTTCCCCGAAAAAAGCCTTGCTCTGTCCGTCCACTCCTCATGCTTTGAATCCCACAACCAATCTTGACGATGTTTATTACAGCGGTATCGGACTTCGTACTGTTTACGAAAATTCTCCCGGCGTTTTCTGGAGTTCCGGCTCAAAATATATCATCAATCAAAAAACAATCACAATCCCCAGCGAATATGTTGTTCTCGGAGATACCCGTACAAATGCAACTTCACAGAACGGTTTTTATATTCTGTCCAATAATACTGACAAAACCAATACACTTGCACTTCGTCACAAAAAGAATTTAAATATTGCATTCCTTGACGGACATGCCAAAACTATTGATAAAAAAGGTGTTGATGCATTGAAAGATATTGATGATTCCATTTGGAAATCAGAAAATGTCATTGAATAATATCCCCCGGGAGAAAAAAATGAAAAAACTTTTATTATTTTCAGCTGCAATAACTTTTGCATTTTCAACCTTTGCAGCCGGCAAAGCTCCTGTATTTCTTTTTGACAGAGATCATCAGGATTCAATCGTACTCAAAGACGGTGCAAAACTTGAAAACGGCATTCTCAAAATGAATGGCAAAAAAGGTTATGCAGAATTCAAAAACAGTTCTGATTTCAATTTTACAGAAAGCGGCATGACTCTCGTCGGTGAAGCAAAACTTTTTGAAGATCCGAAAAAAGAAAATTATATTGCCCGTGACATGATACTTTCCAAAGGTCATGAAATCATTTTCGGACGTGAAGGAACACGTATCTACTACAATTTCAACGACGGAAAACGCTGGGCGGCAAGTTTCTGGGGCGGCTCGATCCCCCCGAAAAATCAATGGACACAATTTGTATGCGTAGTTGAACGCATGAACGACATCACTCAGGCAGAAGTCGGCTACCGTGTGACATTCTATATCAACGGCGGCATAGAAGCGCGCGGCAAATTTATGTATGTTACCCCCAAACATGACAAAAAACCAATTCAAATCGGTTGCGGCTTCGGCGGAGGAACATGGCTTTTGAACGGAGAAATTGCCAAAGCCGCAGTTTATGACCGTCCTCTGACTGAGCCTGAAATTGCTGAACTCATGCAAAAATCAAAATATGTCAAAATCATCGAAAATGACATAAAACCTGTCAACAAAAAATTGACTGCCAAATTGGCTGACCTCGAAAAAGCCGCAAAAACTCCGCAGGCAAAATTCCTGCTGGATTCAATCAATCTCGCCATACTTGACGGTTACAATCAGCAAAATATAAATCTGCTTCCGTCAAAAAAACTCATATCTTCAAATCTCTCTTTTGATAAACTTTTCACACAATGGCTGCGTCAGCAGAATAAAAAAGGTCTTGCTTTAATATCAACTCCGCAAGCTGCACTTGTCGCAGCTGCCAGCGGAACCTCCGGAACAGGTTTTCCCGTTTACGGCTTGTATGACAGAAAAGCACAGCGTTCTATTTTCGGACGCAAAGGTCTTGAATGGGAAATAACTGCTGTAACTCCCGATAAAAAGAATTTGAAATTCACCTCTTTTGCCTCAAAATGGCGTATTGTAAAACAGACAGCCGATACTCTCAATATCGAATGGCAGGTTGCAGAAAATATCAAAGCTTATTCAACCATCACTCTAAAAAATGCCCGTCTCGAAGCTGATTTCAAAGTAGATAACAACAATAAAAATATCCGTATCGAAAATGTCACTTTCCCGAAAGTGCGCTTCAAAAAACTTGACGGCAATGATGCTTTGACTTACCCCTCAATGTCCGGTATCCTCGTCAAAAATCCGACCAAAGAACAGTTTACCGGCGGTCAGGAAGGTTATTTCCCGTCCGGACGTGCCAATATGCAGTTCAGTTCATATTATGATGAAAAATCAGGTATATATTTTGCCTTTGAAGATCCGTTTGCACGCTCAAAGTATTACTCCGTCAAAGGAAGCCGCAATAATATCGTCTGCATCTGGGATTCTGCCGTCGGCTATGAAATTTCAGAATCAAAAGGCGGAAACGATTTTAAAACCGGCGGCAAATTTGTCATTGAACTTTTTAAAGGCGACTGGTTCGATGCCGGACAAATCTACAAAAAATTCCTCTCGGAAAAAGCATCATGGTGGATCAAAGAACTTCCACGTACCGATACTCCGGAATGGTTCCGCAATACCTGCATACGCATCCTCGGCGTCAAATGCTCATATCTGCCGAACTTCACAAAAACCAAAAATGAAGTTATCAGAATGCGTAAATATTTTGATATGCCGATCGCTTTTCACTGGTACGGATGGGACGACCATGCCAAAGGCAGATGGCCGCATTTCTATCCGAAAGATTTCAGCCTTCCTGCCCTCAAGGAACTCAAATCCCACGATATTTATGTCAAACCGTACATTGATTCACGTCTGTGGCGTGTAAAGGACGGCAAAGACAGTAAATCCGATTGGATGTATTCATCTCACGGCAAAAAATTTGCAGTCAAAAAAAATAATGGAACTCCGGTAACAGAAATTTATGATGGTCCGCATGCTGTCGAATGTCCCGCTGCTGAAGGCTGGCAGGATTATATGGTTTCACTGGTCGACCGCCTCGCCGGATACGGTTTTGATGCGATTTACCACGATCAGGTGGCAACCGGCAGATATTATCTCTGTTACGACCGGACTCACGGTCACAAAATCGCAGGCGGAGATGTCTGGGTGGAGAAAGGTTATCAGGTAATGTATGACAAGATCCGCGCTTTGAAAAATAAATATCCGAACCTTGCCCATGACACCGAAGAAGCTGCTGATCCATATTTGAAAGCCATGGACGGCTACATGGTCTGGCGCTGGACTGATCCCGGTCAGATACCGCTTTTTGCCTCAATTTATTCCGGCAGAATACAATTTACCGGCAGACTTTTCAATCACCAGTTCCCCGGCGATTATGAATCATTTTTTGCCAAGGCCGCTGAACAGTTGGTAACATCAGAGCAGATCGGATGGTTTGACTATCCCGACATGCAGGACGGTCAGAAACGTCTGTATATCAAAAAACTCGGTCATCTGCGTCATGCATTGCTCCGTTACTTCAACGAAAGCGATATGCAGCACCCGCTTAATTTCAAAAAGCCGGTTCCTGAACTCCGTTCAAAATGGGGCGCAGTCGGCAACTTCACCGTCGTTACGACTCCGAAAGTACGACACGGCGTATATTTGCACAAAGACGGTTTGCGGATGATTGTTTTCACCAACAGCACCAATGAAAAAATCACCGTTTATCCCGAACTTGAGACCGGCAAAAATTTAATTGCCATCTGTCGTGAAGGCGCAGCAAAAGCAGAAATCACAACAAAAATTCCTGCAGTCACTCTCGCGCCACGCAGTTCCGAAGTATGGCTCATTGGCAACGGCGAAAAACTTATCAAAGAAGCCAACCGCATTTCTGAAACCATGCTCAAAATTGCGAATTTTAAACCATAATTTCAGTAAATGTATCTGATAATACTGTTTTTTTAGCAGATAATACTGTAATTTTGTATCTATTTTTATTTGCAAAATAAAGAAAACATGATATAATTTGTATTATAGGAAGTTACTCAGGGAAGCGGAAAAACTTTTTTCTTGATTAAAAGAAAAAAGATTTTTCCGCCTCCCTGAAACCCTCCACCTTTTCAAAAAAGAAAAGGGTACTTTTTGAATAAAGTATATAAGCCAGCCCGGAGTAACAATAGCGCGGTCAGCGCCGCGAAGACAGGAGCGGTTCACGAGCGTATGCGAAGTGAGCGCAGGCAAGTAATTGCCAAGCAGCGACGTCGGCTGAAGCGATGAGGCGTGCGGCAA
>JAFVPG010000056.1 GCA_017505415.1 Lentisphaeria bacterium
AAATGAAAATTTTCAAATTCAGGAAAGAAATTTAGCATTGATTATTAATGCGCCCTGACGGAGAATTACAGCTTTTTTGTTTCTTGCATCGACTACGGTGGAAGCCTGCGAATCAGGAGGTATTGCGCCGCCGTCAATTACAATATCAACTTCGCCGTCAAGTTCAGATAACGCTTCATTTACCGATAAGACATTAGGCATACCTGAACGGTTTGCACTGGTACTTGATAAGGGAAAAGGAACTTTTTTTAAAAGTTCAAAAACAAAATCATGTGCCGGGACACGAAAGCCGAGAGATGAATTTTCATTTCTTGCAGCTATAATAGTTATTGCTCCCGGACAGTAAGTTTCTGCGAGTTCTTTCACAAGAGGAGAGAATTCAACTCCGTAAGATTCAAGTTTTTCCGGTTTATCAACAAAAACACTGAGTCTTTTTTCCGCAGGACGATGCTTGAGCTGATATATTTTTTCTTCAGCGATACTATCTTCAAAGCGGCAGACAAGACCGTAAACTGTTTCAGTCGGGAGCAGAATAACGCCGTGATTTTCAAGCGCACGGATGCATGCATCAATAATTTCTGACTGCCGGTCGGAAGCAAGAGAGAACTTCTGCATCAAAGTTCTTCCTCTTCTCTTCCTTTGCCGGTGATACGATCTGTAAGACG
Source organism: Lentisphaeria bacterium (assembly GCA_017505415.1). Taxonomy (GTDB): domain Bacteria; phylum Verrucomicrobiota; class Lentisphaeria; order Victivallales; family Victivallaceae; genus RGIG5270. Next base: position 666 of record JAFVPG010000056.1, read on the forward strand.
TTCCCCGAAATAACTGGTAAAGAAAGCAACAACACCGGCTGCAAAGCCATATACAGCACCATTGGTCAAAATAACATCAAATTCATCACTGCCCATTATGTCTGTAAAACTTCCTTCAATGCCGACCGCTCCGATAAAACAGTAGGTAAGCCAGACCAGAGTTGCAACGGTCATACATGCCCAGCAGGTATTTTTGCTCGCTTTTTTGAAATACAATCCTGCAATAACCGGCCAGAAAACTACCACAAGCTGTGATGCCCAGCAATTTTTCATCAAAGAATAAATACTTTGGACATTCAATGCAATATAAGTGGCAAGCACCAACAGCGCAACTGTCATTATGCGGGTGACATGCAGTAATTTATCATCTGACATGCGCGGGAATATTGAACGGATAACATTGTTGGTGAAAAGTGATGATGCCGCCAGCAATGAACTGTCCGCTGAACTCATAATGGCTGAAATCAATGCACTCAAAAAGAGTGTCAGCAAAATCGGGTGCATTCCACCGAGTGCCAGAATCGCCATGCGCGGCAGAACCTGATTTTCAAGTGCGCTTTCACCGCCCATTGTTTCAATAGTGATATTATGTTTTGCCAGAACGATACGGGCGGCAAAACCGATGGTGATGGGAACCAGAGCGATTGCCATATACATAAAACCGGAAATAATACTGCTGGAAATAGCAATTTTTTCATTGCGGCTGGAGAGTGAACGCTGAATAAGATCCTGCCCGACCATACAACCGAGTCCCATAATTATCCATTGTCCAATGTAATAGGTAATGCCGCCGGCACCGCCCTGATAGGCGAGACTGAGTTCTCCGGGCTTGATATTGGCAGTTGAAAATACTGCATCGTAACCTCCTGCCATGCTGATCGCTTGCGGAACGATGATAAAAAGACCGATGATGATCAAAGATACCTGGACAAGGTCGGTCAGAGTGACTGCCCACATACCGCCGGAAACTGTATAAATAAGTACGATTGCCGCACCGATCAATGCTCCATAAAGAATCGGAATATTCAAAAGCACATTCAAAATCGTCCCGATACCGAGAACTTGCGCACCAAGCCAGCCAACATAAACCGGAATCATCCACATTGAGGCATAAACGCCAGCCCATTTACCGAATTTACGTTCAATAATATCAGTGACGGTAAGACATTTCAGTTTGCGGAGCAGACCGACAATGAAAATACCCGCAAGAATCAAACTGAGTGATGCCCCGAACGGGTCGGCAAGAACTGCTCCGATCCCGCTTGAAAAAACAGTTGCAGAAACCCCCATACTGGACCCTGCCCCGAACCATGTTGCCAGCAGAGTTCCAGTAGCCATCCATAATGGCAACCGTCGTCCGGCAACGAGAAAATCGCCGAGTCCTTTTACTTTCCTGCCGGCATAATATCCGATGAAAAGAATACCGAGAATATAAACTACTATCCCGATATACAGAAAATAAGTTGCTCCGGTAGACAGACCGAGTCCTACGTGCTGAACTGTTTCTGCTGCTGCCATATTGCTTGATACCTCTCTTGGTTATTTTTATTGGATGGCAAAAAAATATTTGACAATTAAAATAATGGATTTTATTGATATTTCAAGTTGAAAAACTATAATAATGTGATAAAATGTATCATAAATCAACAAAAAACGGAGTTTTCAGAAAAAATGAGAGTAAAAATCGCAGATTGTCTCGGTATTTGCAACGGCGTCAGACGTGCATTGGATATAGTGGAACAGGCTTTGGATGCGTGTGAAAACAATATTTTGTACGTATATAATGAAATTGTTCATAACACTTTTGTTATAAATGAGTTAAAAAAAAGAAACGTCATTTTCGTCCACTCTGTCGATGAAATCCCTGACGGAGCTTCTGTCGTATTCAGTGCGCATGGAGTAAGTCGTGATGTGGAGGCGGCGGCAAAGGAAAAAAATTTGCGTGTTTTTGATGCAACTTGTTTATTGGTAAAGAAAAATCATCGGGCAGTAGAGCAGGCTTTTGCGGAAAACAAGCGTATAATTTTCATCGGCAAACGTACACATACAGAATGTGTTGGAACGATTGGCAGAGTTGCAGATGGATATTGTTATATCGTTGAAAATGAAAAAGATGTGGATTTATTACCGGATTTTGATGATGAAGTTATTGTTGTTACTCAAACTACCCTGGCAATGTGTGATGTAGAAAACATAAGCAGTCTGCTTGACCGTAAATATAAGAATATAAAGCATTTAGGCGGAATATGCTTTGCAACGTATGATCGTCAGAATGCAATTATCAAATTGGCAAAAGAATGTGATTTGATATTAGTTGCCGGTTCAGCTGCAAGTTCAAATTCATGCCGTTTGGTACAGATTGCAGAAAAATGCGGCATAAATGCTCAACTCATTGATTCTGTTGATGATGTAAAAAATATTGATTTTTCATCTTACCAGTGTGTCGGCATTACAGCCGGAGCGAGTACGCCGCAGGAAAAGATTGATGAATTAATTACTTTTGTGCAGGGGATATGACAGCAAACATTTCTATATTGAGAGTTCCGGGGAAGAAATCAAACGGAATGAGTGCTTCAATTTTGCAGTTGTTGTTCTGATAAATTTTGAGTGCCGGGACTATCTCATCAGCTCCGCAGAAAAGTTGGAAGATTTTTTTCGGACGACGGGAAATGAGATATTCGATTACGCCGTTTTCACATCCTTTGCGTGGCGGGTCAAGCAGTATCCATTCATTTTTGTACTGAGGAGCAGGCAATTTTGAACGCAGGCACTCCTGATTGATAAAAGCTGTTTCATAGCGGAAATTTTTGTCCGGGAAATGAAATTTTGCGTTATTTTTCGCCGCCTGTATCGACTCTTTGGCAAGTTCCATTCCGAAAGCAGATTTGAACATCTCTCCGGCAGTCAGCGACCACAGACCGTACCCGCAATACAAATCGAGCAGAACATCATTTTTGTCAGGATTCAGAAATTTTTTGAATTCATCGAAAAATACGGGCAGAATCGATTCATTGATTTGTGAGAAAGAGACGGGTGAATAAAGAAATTTTTTGTCATTGAGTCGCAAAGCGAGAAAATCTGAACCATATAATTTTTTGAAAGCAATACCTTTTTCAGGCCGCTCAGACTCCAGATAATAATCTGACCCTTTTTCATCAACATAGAGAAAAACATTTTTTAACGCCGGAAAATTTTTGCATACATTGGCTGTGGCTGATTTCAGAATGCGAACAATATCGCCGGAAAGGCGTTTTACATTGAAAATCAATGCATATTCAGTATATGAACCTCTG
>JAFVPG010000057.1 GCA_017505415.1 Lentisphaeria bacterium
ATGATGGTATTGTCGATTTTATGACCTATCCTACAAGTGAACTGGTATTGTTTCTGCCTGAACTTCTGGAATTGACAGAGCATTATATTTATCTTTCATCTTATCGGGTTTATGATGGTTCTGATGTTCCGATAAAAGAAAATTCTCCCCGTCTGCTTGACAGTACTGCTGATATTATGTTCAGAAATTCTGATGATTACAGTATCTATAAAGCAAGAGGCGAAGATATTCTCAAAAGTTGGAAACGGAAAAACTGGACTATTGTACGTCCGGCGATAACTTATTCATTTTTGCGTTATCAGCTGGTTACTCTGGAAGCCGGAGCAACTGTTGCCCGCGCAAAGCTCGGTAAATCAGTAGTTCTGCCGGAAACGGCAAAAAATGTTCAGACGACTATGAGTTGGGCGGGAGATGTGGCAGAGATGCTTGCAAGATTGCTTTTCAATGAAAAAGCATTGGGGGAAGCCTTTACTGTTTCAACATCGGAACATCATACATGGGGGGAAATTGCAGATTATTATAAAGATATTTGCAATTTGAATGCAGTTTGGATCGAACAGCATGATTTTTTGAAAATAGCGGTTACTGAATTTGAACGTTTTCCGTACACCGGCAGCTGGCAGTTGGTTTATGACCGTCTGTTTGACCGGGTAATTGATAATTCAAAAGTACTTGAGACAACCGGTATGAAACAGAAAAATATGAGAAAACTTTATGATGGTTTGAAATATGAGATAAGCCGCTGCCCGTCAGATTTTGCGGAAAAATCCATGTCAAGCAGTGTCAACATCAGAATGGATGAGTATTTGCAGAAAAAAGGGATGATTTAAATATGGATAAAATAAAAGTTATTCAAATCGGTATGTTTCATGAACATGCTATCGGCAAAATTGAAGTGTTGAAACAAAGAAGTGATCTTTTTGAATTGATCGGTTACGTAGATGAACGTGATTTCTGCAATACTCCGCGCATCCCGAATCCGAATAAGCCTGAATTTTATGCAGATATAAGGAAAATGACTCTGGATGAGGCTTTGAATTATCCCGGGTTGGAAGCTGTAACTGTCGAAGTTCCCAATAATGACCTTGTCCCGATTGCAATCAAGTGTATGGAGCGCAATATTGCCATGCACATGGATAAACCGGCAGGACCTGATCTTGCTCTTTACAAAAAACTTCTTGACGGCTGCAGAGAGAAAAAAATTCCGTTTCAAATCGGATACATGTTCCGCGGCAATCCGGCATTTAAGTTTTGTTTGAAAGCGATCCGTGAAAAACTTATCGGTGATGTATTTGAAATAGATGCAGATATGAATCATTGTTACGGCGGAGAACTTTATCAGGAATATATTGCAAAATTTCAGGGTGGTTTGATGTATAATCTCGGCTGTCATCTGATAGATTTTGTTGTTGCTGCAATGGGACGTCCGGAGAAAGTAAATTCATTTTTGAGATCGGCTCCCGGTTATCCGGATGATGTAAAAAATAATTGTATGGCAGTTCTTGAATATCCGCATGCTTTTGCCACGATCCGTGCATGCAGCAAGGATGTTGGCAATACAAACGGCAGAGCGATGAAAATAGCCGGAACAAAGGGGACAGTTAAATTTTCTCCGCTTGAACGTTTTGATGGAAAGCAAATTGAAATTGAGCTTAATCTTGCTGAAGATTCCGGTTCATTTCCGAAAGGGGTTCATATTTTGAAATTTCCTGCACAGTTCAACCGTTATGATGTGCAAATGCAGGAGTTGGCAGATATGATACGGAATAATGGTTCAAGTTCATATTCTTTTGAACATGATTATACGGTACATGAAGTTGTGCTTGCGGCATCAGGATATATTGATTGGAAATAATGTTATTGTCATCAGAGAACATGCTCCATCATCATTTGATTATCTGCAAAATTATTTTAATAACGGAGTAAATAATGAAAAAGTATGAATTTGATTGTGATGTAGCTGTCATCGGCGGTGGACCTGCCGGTATAGCGGCAGCTGTAACTGCGGCAGAAAACGGCAAGAAAGTAATGCTGTTTGAAAAAAATGCATATCTTGGCGGTGCGCTTGCAACAGGCTTGTCTCCCTTGTCTTTTCTGGACAAAAAGGGCAGGGCATGTATTGGCGGATTCGCACAGAAGTTCATTGACAGATTGACTGAACGCAACTGGTCACGGGGAACTCAAATCTGTCCGAAGCATAACTCTGCTACCTGTATAAATTCCGAAGGGGTTAAACTTCTGGCATTTGAAATGTGCAAAGAATCAGGCGTTCAGGTGCTGCTGCATTGTGAAGTTTTGCGGGCAGAAGTTGCAGACGGCAGTTTGAAATCGGTAACGCTTTTCGGAAAATGCAATGAGATAATTGTACGCAGTAAAGTGTATATTGATTGTACAGGCGACGGTGATCTTGCATATTTGTCCGGTTGTTCTTATGAGAAAGGTCAGCAGGACAGTGGCATTTTACAGCCGCCGACAGTGATGTTTACTTTGGAGAATGTGGATCAGAAAAAATTGTTTGATTATATAGAAAAGCATCCCGGAGAATTGCGTTACAATGATGCACAGATTTACGAAAATGCGGCGTATGACATCAATCATTTCAGACAGCGTGACGGGCATGTTTTTGTCGGACTTCAAGAGACTTTCGCACGGTGGAAAGCCGAAGGCAGATTGCCGGTTGAACGTACAAGTTTTATTTATATCAACGGGACAAATCCCGGTGAAGTCTATGTAAATTCAATCCGTATGACTCACGTCGATGCCACTGATATACTGGATTTGAGCCGTGCAGAAATGGATGGTGCTTTACAGATACCGAAGTTGGTGAAACTGCTTAAGGAAGAGGTTCCGGGATTTGAAAATTGTTTTGTCAGTGCGATAGCTCCTTCGCTCGGAGTGCGTGAAACACGCCGTTTTACAGGTGTGCGCCGGGTTACAGAACAGGATGCAGTAAACGGAATTGTCCCTGATGATACTGTATGTCTGTGCGGTTATAAAATTGATATTCACAGCGGCAGCGGAACAGGACTTTATTTCCGGGATATTGAAGAGGTTTTCGGAATACCGTACGGCGCATTGGTAAGCAAAGAGATTGATAATCTGCTTCTGGCAGGACGCTGTATTTCATCTGATGCGGTTGCGTATGGAGCTTTGCGTGTCATTCCCTGTTGTATGGCAATGGGCGAAGCTGCGGGTATCGGTGCTGCGGAAGCATTGAAAAACGATGTTCTGATTCGTGATGCAGATGTTACTGTAATTCGTAAAAGGTTACTTGAAAATAATGCAATCTTAACTATTGATTGACATGAAAAAGGAGCAAAAATGAAAGCAATGATTCTTGACAGAGATCTGAATTTTCTCTGGACCGATGTTGCTGATCCCGTCCGAAAAGAGTGGGAAGTAATAATAAAGGTGCATGCCGCTGCTGTAAACCGGGCGGATTTAATGCAGAAAGACGGGTGTTACGCTTCGCCGCCGGAATGGCCGCAGTGGTGCGGTTTGGAGGTTTCCGGTGTTATCGAAGAGGCGGGAGCAGATTCTGTTTTTAAGGTCGGTGATCGTGTCTGTGCGTTGGTCGGCGGCGGCGGATATTCTGAAAAAATCGCTGTTCCGGAAGGAATGGTCGTGCCGATACCTGCTGAAATGGATTTTATTCAGGCGGCATCTATTCCTGAGGTTTGGAGTACTGTTTATCTGAATTTACAGCTTGAGGCAGGCGGTTTGAAAGAGGGAGATGTTTTCTATATGCAGGCCGGAGCGAGCGGTGTCGGTCTTGCCGCTATTCAGTATGCCAAACTTATGGGGGCAAAAGTTATTACTACTATTGACTCTCCTGAAAAAGCGGCATTTGTTAAAAAACTCGGTGCGGATTTTGTACTTGATTACCGTACAGAAGATGTCCGTCCGGTTATTGAGGCAAATCCGCCTGCCGTTGCACTTGACTGTATCGGCGGCAAACTTATGGGGGAATGTTTAAAAAATATGGTTTTCGGCGGACGCTGGATCATGATTGCCACTATGGCGGGATCTGAAACTGTCATAAATCTTGAGACAGTATGGAGAAAACGCATCAGACTTATCGGTTCAACTCTCCGCAGCCGTACATCGGAAGAGAAAAGTGCGATCATGCATGCATTGCATGATAAACTTTTTCCACTTTTTGTTACAGGAAAACTTGTTTCCAATGTTCATGCTGTTTATCCGATTCAGGAAGTGGAAGCTGCTCACGGAGTGCTTCGCCGTGCTGAAAATATCGGTAAGGTTGTTCTGACTTTTTAATGAATGATGCATTTAAAAAATAAATTCAAAAAATATATTTAATTATTTGACAAAGAAGTTTTGAAGATATAAATTAAGGAAAAGGTATATAATATTACTTATAGGAAGGAGTCAAGTTGTTTAGGAAGGCGGAAAAACTTTTTTCTTGATTAAAAGCAAAAAAGATTTTTCCGCCTCCCTAAGACCCTCCACCTTTTCAAAAAAGAAAAGGGTACTTTTTGAATAAAGTATATAAGCTCTCTC
>JAFVPG010000058.1 GCA_017505415.1 Lentisphaeria bacterium
ACCGTTTCAGCATCAGTTTCTGCAAAGCGGCGGATAGTAATTTTTTCATTCATAAAACACCTCACACTTATAATATACCATTTTTGCAGTCAGATACAACCCGCGAAACAAAAAAGGCGGCAAGATTGCTCCTGCCGCCAAGCGGTTCCTGTTATCACCGTTCCGGGAAACCGAAAGACTTGCGTTGTTCGTTCCAGTCTTCCGGGATATTTTTCATAATTTGTGCGATGGATAATCCATCGGGTTCTGCTCCGTTCACGATTGCTTCAACAATGTCCGGGGCAAGGTTGTACCCTTGTTAGCCAATAAAATTAAAATTATTTTTCTTCTTGAGCCATTAATTCCAACAAATCTGAATCAGAATAATGAGATGTCATGAAGCAAACAAAGTTGATAAATGTTCCAAACTGTTTTCATCTTTTATCTCAGATAATATGTGTTGTTCATCCGATATTTGATAAATCATATAGTCCTGCGATGTGTTTTTTTCAAGATTTACAATAAACAAATCGTGTGAATCAGGATCTTTCCCGATTATGGCATATCTGTTATTATTGACATCTATTATTTTTAGTGATTTTATATTTACGATCTTTTGCTTATCAACGCTCAAGTAATCATATTTTTCAAAAAAATCAGAAATTGTTTCAGGTAAAATTGATAAACATTTTTCTATTTGCTCATTCCAGCATCGTTTTCCCGATGTGTGAGCATATTTCTGCAAAATAAATTCATATACAGGACACAATTTTTCAGGAAAATCTTTTAAGAACGCTTGCTGTTGCTGTTTGATCTTTTTTTCTTTTTTTGAGAGAAAAATCAAATCCAAATCAATGATCTTAGAGAAAAATTCTCCTATCTTTTCATTAAAAATGACACACAATGTCCCAAGTATGAAAATAATTATCAACCACATCCAGAACTCCTGATTCTGCATTATTCAAAAATATCGTCATTCAGCAGGAAATCATACAATCCGATATGCAGTACCCCATTTTCATCATACCACGGTTTCATTGGAGTTTTTGAAACTATGATCTTCCGGAAAAAGTCATTCACTGCCAGAAGCGGACGGGCTTCCTGTGCTGCTTTTTCCCGGTCATTCATAGACAATGCCGACTGGATATAATATTTTTTGATCCCTTTTGAGGCGATGAAATCAATTTCGCAACTTTTTTGGTGCGGCTTGCCATCCTCTCCATTTTCAACGATCTTCACAACTCCCACATCAACGGCATATCCTTTGATACGCAAATCATTATAGATAATATTTTCCATAATATGCGTTTCTTCCTGCTGACGCAAATTCAAGTGGATATTTCGCAATCCGATGTCTTCACAGTAGAATTTAGAGGGATATTCAAAATATTTTTTGCCCTTGATGTCATACCGTTTCGCCTGATGAAACAAAAATGCCTCGGTCAGGAAATTCAGATAGTCTGCGATGGTATCATTGCTGACTTTCGTGTTTTTCACACTGCGTAAAGTGTTGGTCAGTTTTGATACATTGGTCAGAGAGCCTATTGCAGAACACAGTACCTCAACAAGTTCATCCAGAATATCCGGAAATTCGATATTGTACCGTTCTTGAATATCCTTGTAATAAACTTCCCTGAAAAGATTTTGCAAATAATTGAATTTGCTTTCATCACTTTTCTTTGCCCATACCAGCGGCAATCCGCCATACACGGCATATTCTTCAAAAGCAGAGATCCGGTCTCCGCCAAAAGCTTCAAAAAATTCTTTGAACGAAAGCGGATGGATTTCAACGGCATCCCCACGCCCGCGGAATTCCGTCATAATATCTTTGGAAAGCATCTTGGAATTGCTGCCGGTGACATAAATATCCACATTGGGCAAGCGCAGCAATCCATTGAGAACGCTGTATAATCTGACCGGCTTATCCGGATTCCGTAACTCTTCTTTGGAGATGGCAAATTGAATTTCATCCAAAAGAATGTAATAGGTTGCAGAATCGTTTTTTACTTTTGAGCGCAAAAAAGCGGAAAGTTCCTGCGGATGACGATATTTCTCATTGATATCGTCATCAAGGGGCAGCGCAATGATATGTTCATCATCAACTCCAGTTGAACGCAGATATTCAGTAAATAAATTGAAAAGCAGATAACTTTTGCCGCAACGGCGGATTCCGGTAATAACCTTGATCTCACCATTGTGCATACGTTCAATCAGCTGTTTTAAGTATTTTTCACGTTTGAATTGCATATCACTTATCTCCGCATAGTCGAAACTTGGTCAATTCCTTGAGTTACTTCAGAACAAATATACATCATATATGGAAAAAATCAAGGGGCATAGTCGAAACTTGGTCAAAAAAACGACAAAGTTTCGACTGGGAGATCCTATATGGGCGACTGGCACTGCCGGCAACTGCAGTGTATTCTGAGTTTTTCTGAACAAAAGTGAAGCGATTTTCAGAATTTTATTTCACAGCTAAAATCTCAAGTTTTAAGCTCAAAAAGCCGTTCAGAATGGCGGGGAAGATAAAATTTTCCAGCCGCCATTTTTTTGCCCCCAAATAGCCTC
>JAFVPG010000059.1 GCA_017505415.1 Lentisphaeria bacterium
ATTATGATCTCAAAAGAATCAGTCTCAACTCCCATGATCAATGACATGTCCCGTCTCGATGGCGGCGAACTTAATGTCAGCGTGGAGAATGCAGGTGTCGGCGAATACATTATCGCCGGTAATGCCGGAAACTTCAACTCTTCCATTTCCGTGACCGGTGTCAACGGCGAAAACGTCGGAGATTTGAACGTTGGTGACAGCGTTACTGTCAACAGTGTCGATTACTCTCTGGTCAAAGAACTTGACCGCCTCATCGTCAAGGCTGTCGTTGAAAAAGATTTGGTCGATCCGACCATCGAAAGTGTTGTTCTGGTTCAGAATCCGGAGTCTTACAATTTTATTGCCGGTGTCACTGCATCCGATGACAAAACTCCGGCTGAAGAGTTGGTCTTCAATATCCGTTACAGCGAAAATGCAAATGACCTTGCCAACAGTGATTCTGTTTTCGGCTTGAGTTTCACTCTTTCACCTGAAGATGCCGGCAAGACCATTTATTATCAGGTCAGTGCAACAGATAAATTCGGCAATACCACATGGAGCGCAGTTCAGAGCGCAGTCGTCAATGACGTCACTGCTCCTGTCATTGCCGGTGAGGTCGATGTCGCCTATGATGACCGTCAGGTAACTGTTTCATGGGCAGATATTGCCTCTGACAATCTGGAGGTCAAAGGTTATTATCTGACCGTCAATGATAAGAAATATACTGTTGACTCAAATTCTTTCACTTTTGAATTGCCTTACGGTGAATATTCTGCAATCCTTCAGGCATTCGATGAAGCCGGAAATGTTTCAAATAACATTGAATTCACTCTCGATGTCGAAGATAATATTTTTCCGACTCTCACCATCAGCGGTGTTCCGGAAAAATATACAAATGAAAAAGTCACCCTGACTGCTGCAACCGATGATGAAACTGCTGTGATTTATTACTGTTTCAGTGATGATTACGGCAATTGGATCGAAGGAGCTTCTGTTGTCATTGAAGAAAATAAAACAGTTTATTTCCGTGTCGTTGACCCCGCCGGAAATGGTGTCACTGAATCTGTAACTGTTGACAAAATCGATATGGAAAAACCTGTCATCAGCATAGAAGGTGACACTGAAACTCCCACTTACAGCTTTGCTGTTTCTATCAATGTCAGCGAAGATGCAGAGCTTTATGTCAAATTTGAGGATAACGAGTGGAGCGTTTTCGATAAAAATGCTCTTTTCTGGATCGGTGATAACGGAACTTATTACTTCAAAGCCATTGATATTGCCGGCAATGAAGGAGAGACTTCAATTATTATCAATAATATTCTCGGACCTGAATACACTGAACTTGAAGGCGGTGCAACTCAGCTCCGCTGGACTATGAATACTGACAGTCCTGCAATCGTTTATCTTGAAGGCAGTGATATTTATAAACCGATTTCTTTTATCAGTGATACTGCCGGTGTTGATCTTTTCGGACTTCCCGCAGATACTTATTCATGGCAACTTAATGCTGTATGGGGATCTGGAAGAGGTTTTAGCGGTAATGATTTTACCGCATCTGCACTCCCTGAGGATTCACAGTATTTCCTGTCCGAAGAAAATGGTATAAAGGATGTATTTTTCGCACGCACAAGCGGTGTCTGGAGTGACAGATATTTTGCAGAATATCATGGTTATAATAATTGCGATTTTTTGCAGAGAGATGCTGAACTTGTCGGCAAAAACAGAATTATTGATGTTTTTGAAGGTTCAGATGATGCCAATATTCTTATATTGACAGACAGCCTTAATGGTGATGCACTCTTTGTGGAGGATCTTTATTCTGCCGCTCCGACAGTTGAAAATCAGATCCGTCTGAATCGTATCGATGAAATTTATGCAGGTGACGGAGATGATCTTATTGATATGACAAGCCATATCTATCACACTGACAATAATATGATTATACATGGCGGTATAGGACATGATATTATCTGGTCTGCAAATACACAGGATGTACTCTTCGGCGATGAGGGAGGTGATATTCTTGTCGGTGTTGGAGAAACAGTGTTTGTCGGCGGTCAGGCAAACGATGAAATGTATGCCGGTGGTGGCGGGAATATTTTCACTTTTTGTGAGGAGTTTGGATTCGATCGTGTTTATCTGGATCAAGGTGATAATATTTTCTGGTTTGAAAAAGGTGATATTTCATATTGGAACGCCGAAGAACAAGTCTATTTTGATGAGGAAACCGGCTGCCGTATCGAGGTTTTTGGTGATAGTTACTGTGTTGCTGACATAGAATTCAGGTTCGGCAATGATGGCTCGGAACTTTATGGTAAACTTGCAAGTATGGATGCTTTTGAAAAGGCATCTTCAGATTATGCTTTTACCGGAGAGGTATTTATCGCATAACCGCATCTGCTGTAATCAGCAGCAGAAAAATACGGAGAATACTTCTGTCTGTTCCGCAGTATTCAATACTGCGGAGCAGTGGATGATCTCCGTATTTTTTTATTTTTCGCCATGTTCCCATTGCGGGTAGATATGGAATTTTGGGAGTTTAAGGATTAAAAAACTATAAAGAATGGGGCTGGGGAGGGGAGAGTAGAGTAGAGAAGCATTTATGCTGAACGGGGCGTTCCCTTGTCCCGCTAACTTGTCACTGCGCCGTGACAAGGCAATCGGCGTAACGCGTCAGCGTAATAGAAAGGCGGGGGGAACGCCGCGCAAGCCCCCTTGCAATAAAAAAATCCTCCCTGAAAATCATTTTTAATACTGCTGATAATTTATCCCGCAAAACAACAAAAAAAGTGGTTATATGAAAAAAAATACTTTATTTCAATTATCACTTTCTGACTGCATCAAAACTGCTGATAAGCAGCATGGAGTATGCTCCAGGCGTATTCATCTCCCCGTTTTTTATATCATCTTCCGTAAAACGGCTCAATAATATCTGTCCGTATTTCAAACGCTCACGGTCGTATATACAGTAAATAAAACCATCTGCTCCTTCTGAAATATCAGGATAAGAAATATTACAGCGATTATCAAAAGTCAAGGCTCCATACCAGCTTTTACCATCATCACCGGAAAGATATGCAGTAAGATTTTTACGTCTTTCTGTATTGCATTTGACTTCTCCCGGCAATCTGAAATTGGCAAGATGAGTAATCAGCAGTAATTTTTCCGGATTTTAAACGGCGCATGACAAATCGTGAGCATACAGTTCCCAACCCTGAATCTTTACCTGTAC
>JAFVPG010000060.1 GCA_017505415.1 Lentisphaeria bacterium
GCCTTTGGGAATGACGTACCGAATGAATTCGTGATTTTTTTCTAATCGTCCTTTTTGACTTGATGTATAAGGATCACAATAAAATACTTTGGTTCGATTCCTCACAATGGAGTCATGAAGTTATCTTGAAAGCTCTGGAGCATCTTGAGGATGTGAAATATAACCTGCTGGGATCGGGAAGTAAATCTTACATGGAAAAATTGTCAATGTGTCCGGCATGGAATAAAACTTTTTTTGCAGGACAAGTGCCCCACAGAGAGGTTTTTAATTTTATGAACCGTTCTCAGGTCGGTTTGGCAATTCTGCAATACAGTGCCAACACGATGGGAAAACATGGCACTCTGGGAAATACAAAACTGTTTGAATATATGCGTATGGGGCTTCCGGTGATTTGTACCGGTTTTGATTTATGGAAACCGATCATCCAAAAATGGGAATGCGGTATTTGTGTAAATCCTGATTCTGTCGAGGAAATTGCTGATGCAATCAATTATTTGTTTTCCCACCCGGAAGAGGCAAAAGAAATGGGGCGCAACGGCAGAAAAGCTGTGGAAGAGGAATTCAACTGGGATGTTGAATGTGAAAAGCTGTTGGAATTGTATGCTGTGATTATCAATAAAAAAAATCAAGGCAAGTAAAAAGGAAGAAAAAGTGAACAGAACGGAATATCAAATTTGTACACGTTGTATCATGGATAATGCCCATGATTCCGATATTCGTTTCCAGCCGAACGGAACCTGTAACTACTGTAACAATGCTCTTGGTAATATCGGAAAAGTATATCTGCCGAACGCCGAAGGAAAGGCGCGTCTGGACTCCATGATTGCGATGCTGAAGCAAAATGGGAAAGGCCGAAAATACGATTGCATGATGGGGATTTCCGGAGGTCTGGATTCGGCATATCTGGCTTATCTGGGGGCCGCGAAATGGGGACTTCGTATTTTCGCGGTTCATATTGATGACGGCTTCGACACACAACTGGCTCAGGATAATATCCGGAATCTGTGCAAAAAGGCAAAAATAGATCTTGTTTATGAGAAGCCCGATGCCGAACAGTTCAATGAACTGACAAGAGCCTTTGTGCTTGCCGGTGTTCCAAACATTGCCATGCCGCAAGATAATATTCTCTTTGCGCATTTGTACGATTACGCCATTAAAAACGGGCTCCACTATTTTCTGAGCGGAGGTAATTTCGCCTTAGAGAGCATCCTTCAAACGGGGAATTCCCATGCAGCCATTGATGACGTGAACATCCGCGATATCAACCGTCGATTCGGACGGAAACCGCTCAACAAACTGAAACTGTTGAGCGTGTTCAGAAAAAAAGTCCTTATTGATCATTTCTACAATATCTCGTCTTTGCGCCCGTTGAATTACATGGACTACAACAAGGAACGGGCACTGGAGGAGCTGAAGGCATTTTCCGGCTTCACTTACTACGCGGCGAAACATTGCGAATCCATTTTTACGAAATTCATGCAGTGGTATTATTTGCCGGAGAAGTTCGGCGTCGACAAGCGAAAATCCCATCTTTCCAGCCTGATCGTCAGTGGACAAATGACCCGGGAACAGGCACTGGAGGAACTGAAAAAACCGCTGTATCTACCGGAAGAGTTGGAACACGATCTTGATTTCATTTGCCGAAAGCTGGATTTTAGCCGGGCAGAATTTGATGAAATTATGAAAAAGCCGGGTGTCCAGCATTCCGCATACAAGACCTCAAAACTGCTGAACCTGGCCATTAAAATAAGGAAGCATTTGTGAAAAACCACAGTATTTTCGACTTGGCTTCAGAATCTCCGCGTTCTTCCCTTTCCCCAGCCGGTGTGTCTACGGAAAGGGGAGTTTCTTTTGCTCCCCTCGCGGGAGTTATTCTGTACCGTCTGTTTCTGGATTATATCTATCAGGCAAGTGTTTTTCCGCTGAATGCGTATATGGGGTTCTATAATGTTTCGGACACATCTCTGTACATCTGCTCCTGGGGGGTGCTTCTGGTGTCGCTGCCGTTTTTCCTTTTCTGTTCTGCACGGAAAAATATTGGTAATGTGATCCTGACGATTATTTATCTGCTGAACTTTGTTCCGGCGACTTCTTGTATGCATTTCATGCCGCCTTCAGCGACATATCTTGTTCAGTTCTGTACATACTGGTTCTTGCTGTTTGTATTTGCAGTGATTATTCCTCACTTCAACCGGATTTGGAATTTTTCATCCGCAACCATCGTTTATGCTGCATCGTTTATTTTTCTGCTTACGATCCTTGGGGTATCATGGAAATACACTGGATTCCATATTATTTTAGATTTGGACTCCGTCTATGCTTTTAGGCTTGAGGCCCGCGAATACTCCATGTCAGTCATTGAACGCTACCTGATTTCTGCCGCAAGATGTTGTCTACCGCTGCTCATGGTCTATGCCATTGCCAGAAAAAGCAAATTATATGCCGGCATCATCGGTTTCACTTTGTTGCTGCTGTTTTCATTCGACGGTTCCAAAACAGTTATTTTTACAACAGTTCTGGCGTTGCTCTGTTATTACTTTTTCACATGGCAAAAAAAAAGATATATCGTATGGGGGTTTGCCGGATTGTCATTTCTCGCAGCAGCAGAACATATTTTACGAGATTACTCGTATATTTCCGACTATGTTATCCGGCGGATAATGTTTCTCCCCCATTTGCTGGCATCTTTTTATTTCGACTTTTTTTCCAAAAACGAAGTCCTTTTTTACCGTGATGGTTTTCTTGGCAATATATTCCCATCCCCGTATAATATTCCTTCTCCGCATCTGATCGGTAAGATTTATCTGGGCGCGCCTGATTGTGCCGCAAATGTCGGTGTTTTTGCGGAGTCGTATGCCAATTTGGGTACCCTCGGTTGTCTCATCTCCCCATTGCTTGTCATCCTTTTGTTACGCAGTTTTGAATATTGTTCAAGCGGTCTGGATTTCCGTTTGCTGATCGTTCCGGCAATTTCCATTGCGATCGGGCTATGCGAATCTTATTTGTCCGTACTGTTGCTGACTCATGGTTTTCTTTCTTTGTGTATTATTTGTCTGTTGCTGCCCCGGGAGATGAAAGATGCTTAAGGCTGTCTTTTCATTGTTTTCCATTGCGCTTCTTTCCAAATTTCTCGGACTTGTCCGTGAAATGGTAGTCGCCTATTATTTCGGTGCCGATATCAATACTGATATTTATTTTCTTGCCGCAAACCTCGCCGCCAATGTGCTGTATGCCGTTACGACCTCGTTTGGCATCGCCTTTGTACCAATATACCTTCAAAAAAAGGTGGAAGACGAACATAAGGCAAAAATCTTTGCCGGAAATATCTTCACATTTTATTTTTGCTGTTCCATACTGATCAGTGTGTTGCTGATTCTCTTTTCGCCCTTTATTGCAAGACTGCTGGCTCCATCATACAATCAGGAACAGCTGCAGCAGCTCATAAGCTATTTGAGGATCATTATGACCGGAATCGCATTCTCACTTGCGACAGGACTCTTTCAGAATTTGCTGAATGCGGAAAAAAAATTCATACTTGGCGGGTTGACCGGCATAATCTTCAGCCTTTCGGCGATACTGATGATACTTTTTCTTTCCCCGTATTTCGGAATCCTTGCGTTAGTTTTCTCTCTGTCGACAGCATACCTGATCCAATTTCTGCTGCTTGGCAGTTGTTCGTTCCGCTTCATGAAACTCTGCCGATATCCCGGATGGTTCGGCGATGCCAAACATTTATGCTGGTTCAGCCTGCCGCTTCTTCTAAGCAATTCTGCTGTGGAATTGAATCAAATCATCGGCAGAATTCTGGCAACTGGAATAGGTGAAGGGATTGTATCAGCTTTGTCTTATTCAAGCTTGATACTGGTCTGTATTACCGGTATTTTCGGAATGTCAATCGTCACAGTTTATTACACGGCGTTTTCCCAGACGCATGATCTTAAAGAGTTGCGCCGTCTGTTCGTTTCAGGAACAATGACCATTACGGTAGTTCTGTTTCCAATTGCGATTTTGATGGCTGTTCAGTCGAAAAATATCGTTCTGCTGCTCTTCGGCCGGGGAGCTTTCAATGAACAGGCCGTTGCCAATACCGGGATCGGAGTGCAATGGTATGCACTGTGTGTCATCTCCATTGTGCTTCGGCTTTTCACTGATCGCATCTTTCTGGCATTGAAGGATTCCAAAATGACCATGAAGATCTATCTTCTGGAATCAGGCAGCAACATTCTGTTTGCGGTTATTCTGTCGTATTACTGGGGGTGTCACGGTCTGTTTTTGGCGCTTGGTTTAGCCAGCATTCTCTCCTACGGTGTACAGATGTGGATGCTCCACCGGAAAATTGGAGCATTTCATTTTTGGGAGTACAAAAGAGCGTGGTTTGCCTTGGCTGGAGCTGGCATAGTGTTTGCTGGGCTAGTGCTGTCCGGCAAAATCCTGTTTCCGGGTAAATATGCGTTTGTAATGACTGCTTGCTTAGCCGCTGCGGCCTATGCGTACAGCTACTGCCGACTGGCCGGTCTTCGTCTAAACATGAATACCTTGTCATCGTTTTTCAAGAAACGTCTGCAATGAAGAAAAAAATCGTCTATTATGTTTGGCATAACTCTATGCTTCCGGCATACGCAATTTTACAGAAAATTCATTACACTGCGTTTTCCGGTTGCGGTCGTAATTGGTTTCAGTATTTATCTGCCGTCATATTGGTTTGAATGGCGTAGGCACTGCAATATTTCCAAGAACTTTTTAATGGAATAATAAAAAAAAATGATATTTAATTCGTTAACATTTTTTATTTTTTTACTGTGTTTCATGTTTCTGTGGGCAATAGTAAAAAAGCATACTCAATTACGTTTGATACTGATTTTTATCGCATCATGCATATTCTACGGATGGTGGGACTGGCGTTTCCTCTTTCTGATTTTCTTTACAGGTTCAATAGACTTTATTCTGGCACTCTGTATTGAAAAAGCCAATGATATTTCAAACATCAAAATCCGCAATTTTATCCGTAAAACATGCTTATATCTGTCGCTTGTCAGCGGAATTGGAGTACTGTCAGTATTCAAGTATTCCAAATTTTTCGCAAATATCATTTCAAGTGCATTGTCATATATCGGATTGAATATACAGCTGATCAATTATATTCCGGAATTCTGCCTGATACTACCGGTAGGAATAAGTTTCTACACATTCCAATCCTTGAGCTATACCATTGATGTTTATCGCGGAGTGCTGCGTCCGACCAGAAATCCGATACATTACATGGCATATCTGATGCTTTTTCCCCAGCTGGTTGCCGGGCCGATTGTTAGGGCCGTCGATCTGTTGCCAAAACTTCTGCAGCCACCGGTATCATCAAATACAGTAAAATACAACGCACTGAAATTGATTGCGGTCGGTTTTTTCAAAAAATGTGTGATTGCAGACCGGGCGGCATTTTTGGTTGATACGGTATTTTCCAACACTCATTTATATACAGGAACACTTACCTGGATATTGGTAATGATGTTGTTCTCGATCCAGATATATTGTGATTTCAGCGGTTACAGCGACATTGCCCGTGGAATCATCAGATATATGGGTTACAGTTTTAATTTGAACTTCAATCATCCGTATATTGCCTGCGGTATGCATGATTTCTGGTCACGCTGGCATATTTCTTTATCGACCTGGTTCAGGGATTATCTGTATATCCCGCTTGGAGGCAACAAGAAGGGGAAAATTCGTACTTATTTGAATTTGTTTATAACCTTTTTCATTTCCGGACTGTGGCATGGTGCAGCTTGGAACTTTGTTTTCTGGGGTGCGTATCATGCCGTTGTTCAGATAATAGAACGTATATTGAATATCAAAAAGTATATAACAACAAAATATCACAGATTTGCCTGGCTCATCGCCACACAGATACTTGTTTTTACCGGATGGATATTTTTCCGTTCACAATCCCTGTCTGAAGCACTCTATATCATGGGAAAAATATGTTCATTGTCCAGTGAGACAGCTAAATTCACAATTTCCCGGTCACTTGGGATAATTTTACTCTTTATTGTCATGGAGACATTTCTGGTCAAAAAAGCAGATCAATTTTTATTAAAAAGGTTTAAAGTATTCAGATATATTGAACCTTTTCTTATCGGTTTTTTCATTATTATGATTGTTTTGTTGCGTGGAGATGAACATGGCTTTATTTACTTCCAATTTTAATTCCAAAAGATTATATATTTCTCTGACGACTGGAGCGATTGGCGTATTGATCATCGCAGTGCTGAATATTTTTATATACAAATTAAGTTATCCTGAATATAAACACAAATATGAAATGGAAAATTTCTGGATGAATAAAGTCAAATCATCCAAGCAGTTTGACATGGTTTTTATTGGAGACTCAAGATGTTACAGAGGAATCCAACCGGCTGTCTTTGAAAAAGAATTGGGATTGACGGCTTTCAATGCCGGATTATCTTCAGGCGGTCATAATATGGAAATCTACAATCATATTTCCAATAATATTTTATCTGAACCCAAGGGGGGGGGGGGGACCAGGATCATTGTTTTATCTGTCTCTCCGTATTCGATGTCAGAGGAAGCGCGCAGCAATAAGCATTTCAAATCCTTGCTCAAAACATCAAAATTAGCTGACAGTAAAATAGGCAGCATATTATTTCAAAAGAATATAAAGAAAAGATTAAAACGTGCCAAAAAGAAATTTATCGCAAAAGAGATATTTCATAAAAACGGCTGGTGCCAAACTTTTGAATACGCTTCTGAACCATTGCAGACCGATGGATTGAATATATACAATGCCACTTATAAAAATACAACATTTTCTCCACAAAGTCTGCGCGATATTATAGAATATACCAAACAGTGCATAAAAGATAATATCATAATATTTGCATTTACCCCGCCGACCACTCCGGCAATGAAGGCTTTGGAAAATGAAAAAAGCGGTTGTGATATGCATGCTGTAAAATCAGCATTTCAAAAGGCCGGTGGAATATGGTTGGATATTGAAAATGAAAACGTATATAATGCCTATGACTCATCTCACCTTTCAAGTGAACAAGCTATTATGTTATCACAATATTTAAGCCGGAAAATCAAACATACTCTGCAGTTTTTGGAAACAGGTACATTAAATCATCAGACAAATAATTGACTGTAAAATATTTTGATCCCATTGACTTTTTATTATTCGAGGTATATATTACAGCGTTGTTTATTTGAGGATTTACTGTGAAAAAATTTACAGAAAAAGTGTGGGAAACTGTAAAAAAGGTCGTCATTGACTTTGCTTTGACCTTTTTTTCAGTTTTTGACTGGCGCAATGACGGCTTTTCATGCGCCGAAAAAAATGAAAATAAAGCTTTATACCGTTGGCTGTTGTTTGCTGCAATAGTTTCCGGTGCTTTTTTGCGCATCTTCATTTTTTACCGGGAGCCGCAGCTGGGCAGAGATGCAATATATTACCTCAATATGTCGGAAATATGGAGTAAAAACAGCTTTGCTTACCTGCTTGAATACAAAAGAGGATTCTATATTCCTCCGGTAATGCTGGGATTTATCCAGTTTTTTATCCGTCTGGGATGTTCTCCACTGACTGCCGGAGTAATTTTGAATTTACTTGCCGGTACCCTTATGATCCCCATTTTTTATCTTATTGGCAAATACCTTTTTGACAGTAGAAAAGCCGGAGCAACAGCCGCATTTCTCGCCTCATTCAATCCGGTTCTGGTTGACTATTCAGCCAATATCATGCGGGAAAACTTCATGCTGCTGTTTATGGCGTTGGCTCTGCTTTTTATTATCCTCGGTTTCCGGAAAAAAGATATCTGCTTCACACTTGGAGGATTTTTCACCGCTTGGGCATTCATGTCCCGCTATGAAGCATTGGAAATTTTACCATTGATGCTGCTTACTTTTGCCTTTTTCGCAATTTGCCGGATATTTCCATGGAAAAAACTTTTTATTGACGGCATCTGGTTTCTTGCCGGAATTATTATCGGGGTTGTTTTTATCATGCTTATCTTTGGTGTCCCCATTGAGTTCTTGACTGAACCGTTTTACGCAAAAATAGACGGGACTTTGTTATAATATGGGTGAAGCACTTAATAAAATCATCAAAGCCTGTTTTGAAGGCTTTTTCGGTACAATGATTGCCGGTTGGCTGTTTTACACCCTGCAAAGCATCCGTAAAAACCGCCGGATGTTTATCTGGCTGTGGTTGATATTATTCGCGATGGCAAGCTGGCGATTTTTCATTCATAATTTTTATTCTCCGCGCTATGCGGCTATATTCCTTTTCCCGGCGATACTGCTTACTGCATATATGATGGTGAAATTCAGAAAATGGTGGTGGGTACTGATCATTGTCATGGGTATAATCTGCTGCTGTAAAATATTACGCCAGGATGCGAGTGGACGCTTACTGATCAATGCCGCCGACATTATCCGCAAAAATTCCGCAAATAAAAAACATCCCCTGAGCATCGTAAACTATAAAGATAAGTTACGTATGGAGTTTTATTCCGCTGTACAGGTTTTGCCTTTCAATGAAAGTAAAGAGTTCTCTGAAAAAATCCGCGCTCTCTCCAAAATAATCGCCAACCATGCCAATTATTCGGATGCCATTTATATTTGCTGCGAGATGCCGCATGATTCAAAGATCACCGGAGAAAATTTGAACTTGAATGGCGATTTTAAACTGATTTATTCCGCATTATCCAGTCGGAAAAAGAAAATTTATTTTAACGTATACCGTTATTACAGAAAAGGAAAAATTTCTTCCCCGGCAGTACCTGAAGGAAAGAATCTGATCGCTAACGGCGGATTTGAAGAAAGTTCTTTATTCAATAAAGAATTATTGCAGATATTGTCAAAAAGAAGACATAAGTTTTTCACTGACAAAACTCAATATCCTGTTTCATGGAGTATAAATCCCCGCGACTGCAACATTCAAACAGAAATAGAAGTATCTGCAGTCGATCCGCTCAGCGGAAAAAAATCATTGAGATTGCAAAGTACAGATATTTGCGAAGTTTATTCAAATTTCTTTACTATCAATGATAAAGCTGAATTTTACTGCCGTATCCGCGGCAAGGAAAATTCTCTTGCATCAATAATTTTGTTAAATTACGAACAGATACGCAACTGCCGCCCGGTTTCAATACCTGTACTGCCGGTAAAAATATTGCAGGATGATCAAATCATGGAACTGTCATTTTTGTTTGATCCGGCTGAATACGGCGTAACAGGCAAATATTTCAGACTGCAATTTAATGTCGATAACGGAGAAGTATTCTTTGACGATGTGACTGTTGTAAATAAAAAATGAGGATATAAAAATATGTTCAGTATTTCAAAATTTATTTCAAAATATATCACCGGACGGAACAGATCAATGTTCGCTGATGATATTGAACGTAACAGTGATGAATTGATTTCCTGCATCGCCGGGAAAAAAGTATTGGTAATCGGCGGCGCCGGAACTATCGGTTCATCTTTTATACGAGCGGTACTGCCATTCAAACCCGCCCAGCTGGTCGTGGTTGACATAAGTGAAAACGGTCTTACCGAACTTACCCGTGATCTGCGTTCAACTTACAAAATGTATGTACCGGAAGATTACCGTACCTATCCATTGAACTTTTCTGATCCGGTCTTTGAAAAAATTTTCCGGCAGAATAACGGTTTTGATATCGTAGCCAACTTCTCTGCTCACAAGCACGTCCGCAGTGAAAAAGACCGCTGGAGCGTCCAGGTGCTGTTGGAAAACAACGTACTTAAAGCCCGGAAACTTCTCGATTTGCTGACAGAAATCCCGCCGCAGCACTTTTTCTGTGTCTCGACCGACAAAGCTGCCAATCCGGTCAATATCATGGGCGCAAGCAAGCGGGTCATGGAAGATATGATCATGGCATATTCAGATAAATTCAAAATAACCACGGCGCGATTTGCCAATGTGGCATTTTCCAACGGCAGTTTGCCCGCCGGCTTTATCGAACGGATGATGAAGCGACAGCCGCTTTCTTCACCAAGCGATGTAAAACGTTACTTTGTTTCTCCTGATGAATCAGGACAAATCTGTATGCTCGCCTGTCTGTTGGGCAAAAACCGCGAAATTTTCTTCCCGAAACTCGGAGAAGAACAGATGATGACTTTCAGTTCGATCGCCGATAAATTTCTTTCTGAACTCGGCTATGAGGTGGTATATTGCCAAAGTGAGGAAGAAGCCCGCAAAATGGCAGCAGAACTTCCGGAAGACAGCAATAAATATCCGGTTTACTATTTCAAATCCGATACCACCGGAGAAAAGAGCTTTGAAGAGTTCTATGTCCCCGGCGAACACCTCGATATGGAACGTTTCAATGCTCTGGGCGTTATTGATTCAGTACAGCCGCGTCCGCTGGATGAGCTGAATGATTTCCTTGCCAAATTGACAGATATTCTGGCAGATCAGAGCACGACCAAAGCTGAAATCGTTTCAGTGATGCAGAACTATCTTCCCAACTTCGTTCACGAGGAAAAAGGAAAAAATCTCGACCAGAAAATGTAATAGCAATTAAAATCTTAAAAATACAGGTATGAAAAATGAAAAATTTGGAAAATGTCAGCATTAATTTCTGTTGGTATGTGGTAAAAAAATACATACTGCTGTTGGGAATTGCTGCGGTGGCGGCAATAGTGATCGGCGGAATTTTATCATACAAAAATCGCGCTGTTGATGACCATAAAAGTTTTTACACCGTTTTTTCCATAAAATCACCGTTATCAGTTAAACAGGATCCGGATCAAACTCAAAACGCTTATCAGATAACGATCCATTTACAAAATACCAGCAGATTGGTTGCAATCGGTTGTCTGAACAGTTCTCAATTTGCTGCTGTGTATAATGAAAAATTCATGCAGAAAACCGGGCGCAAATTATCTGAAAAGATAACTGTAACATTTGAGTCTGTTGATGCCCTGATTATTGGAACAATAAGTTCCGCAGATACTGCAGATAATCAAGATGCTGAACTCCTGGCAAATATTATTGCTGATAAAGGAGCTGAATATTTAACAGCTTTGGAATGTATAGACAGCGTACAAATTCTTGACCGGGCAAGTGAAAAAGATAATTTTACTTCTGCAGCACTAACTGCAAGAATTGTAAAATCCAGAAAAAATACCGGTAAATTAAAAGCTCTTATCGGCGTACCGGTTGCAATATTTATTGTTATGGCTGTTTTCGGAATATGTTTTGTAATCGAATTGCACCGGGATCCGGTGATTTCAGAAGAAGATATGCAAAATATTACCGGTAAAGAGGTTTTCTGCAATTTGGATAAACCGCTTGCTGTGGCGGCTGGACGTAATATCATGCAGGCTTTGAATGGAGACAAAATCATAACTCTTGTCGGAGACTTGAGCGAAGATAAGGTAAAACAGCTTACTTTTGCGCTAAAAATGGATAATATCAATGTAAGTTCAGTCTATATCTCTGATGATATACCTGTTGGAAACAGTACGGATATTCTTAAATCACAGAATATTTCCACATCAGCTGATGCTGAAAATAAAATATTGCTGAATTCAAAAATTGCTGCAGATAATGCTGAAGGATTTTACAAACTGCTGGATCAACTTGCTCAAAAGTCTGAAATTGTTATTTCGGGAATAGATTCGACCTGGAATGTTCCGAAACTTCTTCCTCCTGCCAAAAGCAAAGTCATAATTTGCGCGGTAAAAGGTAAAACCGGAAACCGGGAACTTGCTGAATTGACAACAGCATTAAGACTTTGCGGTACTGAAGTTATCGGTGCAATTATTTGACAATAATTACATTATGCACACAGCAGATTGGAATAATAAAATATTTTATCATTCCTTATTCTGCTGTGATGCAGAAGAAATATTCTCTTTTTCGTCAGTTGAATAGTGGCGTTTTTTGACCCTGAACTTACTGTCAAAGTGTTTGTCCCAGAACTCCTGATTGAGCAGATTTCTTTCAATAAACAGAGCCATTATATATTCCATTTTTGCTTTCATAACCGGATTTTTTGTCCGTTTCAGAAACTTTTTTCCCTCAACGATCATATAAGCAAAAGTTTCTGCACGGTCTTCATGCTCAAAACTCATTGCATATTCTGAAACAAAGTCATCTCTTATATCATTGTTGCGTTTATTCTTTTTTACCTGCCGCTTATCCTTACTGTTCATTTCAACTTTATAGAATTTGCTGCCGGTGTAGATGAACTTCTTTTCATTGAGATCACACCACTTTTTATCTTTGCTTTTCGGGTCAAAAATGTGAAAAAATTCATGAAATACTGTTTTAGTGGTAAAATCCACCGGCAGATATATCGTATTGCCGCTGGCAACTCCACCGGCATATTGGCCGTTCAATTTAAGATCTCTCAAAAAAGTGACATATTTCAATTTTGATTTACGGATAAGATTTTCCGGAAGATAATCCAGTGTTTTATAAAATCTTTCAGCACTTTTTTCAGCTGTTCTGCTGTTTGGAAAATATCCGCTTATTCTGTTATTTGACAATTTCTGACGGACAGCTATCGGACGGTTTCCAAATTTTTTCTGAAAAGATTTTGAAAAATTTGACTTGCCTGTTTTAACTTCGTTCTCTTCAGCACAAATCATCAACGGTTGACAGCACATCACCGTTATCAAAATAAATAATAATAATTTGATATTCTTCATATTGATCTGCTCCATATAAAAATTGTTTTATTGAATATAACACATAATATAATTTTTGTCAAAGTTATCTTATTTAAAAAAATTATTTTTAATATCGCCGTAAATATGTTTGAATTAATTCTTTTTTCGATGTATATTAACGCGAAATTGATAATTATGTGGAAGCGCAATCAATAAGGAAACAAAATGAGTAAAATTGTTCCTGATTATGTCATTATTCTCGCTGCCGGCAAAGGTTCCAGAATGCGTTCTGAATCATGTCCGAAAGTATGTTTTAAAGTAAATGGTATTCCGGCAATAAATCGCGCGTTGCAAACCTATACAGAGTGCGGTATCCCGCAGGCTGTTGCCGTTGTCGGTACTCTTGCTGAAAAAGTAATGGAAACTGTTACTCCGGAATTTCCAAATACACTTTATGCATTTCAAGCTGAACAAAAAGGTACTGCAAATGCTATCCGCTGTGCTCTTTCTGCTATGAAAAATGTTCCGGATGACGCTGTTTTACTGATGGTAGCCGGTGATAGAATCATTGACAAAGATACTTTGGAAGAGCTGTTTGAACTTTACGGATCAGAAAATACTTCTCTTGCTCTGCTCACTTCCAAGTGCAGTGAAAAATCTTCCCAGGGAAGAATAGTCATTGACGGAAACGGCAAAGCTCTCGGAATAGTTGAAATGCCGGATATCCGTCAGCAAAAACTCTATCAGTCTGTAAATGAGTTGTTGAAAACAAAATCTGTCCCAAATAAAAATGATATTTTAAATCTGATAAGCAAAGAATTTTTCAACGGTAAAGAGATAAATGCTGAAAAAGCTGAAAAGGCATTCCCTGAACTTTGGAAATATATATCATCTGCAGATACTTTATCGGTTGATGAACTCCGTAAAACAGTGCCTTCTGAAATTGGTTTCAAATTCGGAGACAAACTGCTTCTTCCGGATGAAGCACGGAAAATATCGATTGGAAACACTTCCGTTTACATGACCCGTAAATCTCTTATTGAAAAAGCGCTCAGTCAGCTCAGCAGTAAAAATGCCCAGCAGGAGGAGTATCTTTCGGATCTGGTCCAGCAGATAAATACCATTGAACCGGGCGGTAATGTAAGAGTACTTACTGTCGAAGACAAAAATAAGATCCTCGGTTTCAACGATCCGGCTGAACTGCTTGAAGTTGAACGTATATTGCGCAATCAGGATGATTCAATAAAAAAATCTGAAGTAAATTCAGAGTTGTTCCGTACATTGAAAGAATGGCAGGAATTGATTTTTAATGATTCAGAATTACGTTCAAAATTTCTGAATTCTCTTTACGGTACTGATAAAGATATCAGAAAACGCCAGTTAAAAGTATTACAGGAACTTGTTAATAAAGCTGTAACTGAATTTTCCATGGATCAGAAATTGTTACTGGTCCGTTCTCCTGGACGATTGAATGTCATGGGACGGCATATCGATCATCAGGGTGGAAACTGCAACCTGATGACAATAAGTTTTGAAACTGTTTATCTTGCCGCACCGCGCGATGATGATCAGATAAATTTGACCCACTGTAATCAAAGTTCATTCGGCAACAGAAGTTTCCGGATAAGTGAACTGCTTGAGGACCTTCCGTGGAAAGACTGGAATACACTTATTGCAAGTGACAAACTCAAAAAAATGATCCGTGAATACGGTGTGGACTGGTCAAATTATATTAAAGCTGCTGTTTTACGTTTGCAGAAACATTTTCCGAATACTCCGTTACGGGGAATGGATATGGTCATAGGAGGAAATGTACCTATGGCAGCCGGATTAAGTTCATCTTCAAGTCTGCTTGTCGGAGCAGCAGAAGCAGTCGTGGCAATAAACAATTTGAGTATATCTCCTGATCAATTTGTAAATCTCTGTGGCGAAGGAGAGTGGTTTGTCGGAACCTGCGGCGGCAGTGCAGATCATGCAGCAGTAAAACTCGGTCAGCGCGGCGGCGTGGTGAAAGTCAAATTTTTCGATTTCGGAATTGTTGAAAAAGTAGCTTTTCCTGACGGTTACTCCATGGTCGTCTGTGATTCCGGTATCAAAGCGCGTAAAAGCTCCAATGCAAAAGATAAATTCAATCATAAAATATCCTGTTACAAGATAGGTTTCCAGCTCATAAAGAAATTTTTCCCGCAATACGCTCCGGCATTGCACTATCTGCGGGATGTTTCAACTGAACATCTGAAAGTTTCTCTGTCGCAGATCTATAAAATACTGTTCACCCTGCCGGAAAACGCAACTATGCCGGAACTCAAAAAAATGCTGCCGGATGTCGATCTTGATGCAATTTGTTCCGGGCACAAACCTCCTGAAGACGGTCTTTATCCGATCCGCGGAGTGGTTATGTTCGGACTTACAGAAATGCAGCGTTCAGCCGCATACGCTGATGCCCTCAAAAAAGGTGACATGGAACTCATTGGAAAGCTGATGAAAATTTCCCATGATGGCGACCGGGTGACAAAATTTGATGAAAACTGGCAGCCGTCTCCATGGACATCACGTTGCGATAACGCATACATAATGGAACGGCTGAACGACCTTGAAAGCGGCGATGTTGAACGGGTGATCCGCTCACAGCTCATTTTCCAGCCCGGAGCTTACAGCTGCAGTATTCCTGAAATCGACCGCATGGTCGATATTGCAATCAGAACTGAAGGCGTTCTCGGAGCTCAACTTGCCGGGGCCGGACTCGGCGGATGCATGATGATCCTGATTAAAAATGAAGCCATTGAACAGCTCAAGAAAAATATGATCGAAAAATATTATCATCCGGATGAAATACCGGAAAAAATATTGGTCAGTGCCCCCATCGCCGGTGCCGGTGCAACCAGCTATCCGGAATTATGAAAATTCTGATGTAAATATTTTTATTGTCCGGTACACTGATCAGCATACCGGACAAATTTTTTATCTATATTATTAATTATATATACAGGTATATTCAATTGATGATATAGATTAGGCAATACTGTAAATAGTATACATAACTGTTTGCAACCATCAAATGTTATAAAAAAACAAAGTTGTAAAGAACTCTGTAAATTTTCAGAAAAGAGTCTGTAAACTGTAAACTGTTTTCAAGATATTTGAAGCTGTGTTACAACTTATTTACA
>JAFVPG010000061.1 GCA_017505415.1 Lentisphaeria bacterium
CAGACGTGTGCTCTTCCGATCTATCCCGGAGACAAGGATCTGCCGCCGCAGATTTGTCTCTCTCACGAAGGGCCCGTCAAATATTTTGCTCACGAAGCGGTTAGTGCTTATAAAGGAATCGATCTCGGTGCAGGAATACGCTTCAAACCCAAACGCATTGACGGCGTTCCTTATTCATATCCGATCCTTGAAGATGACAACAAATGTTTCTGTGAATGTGACAACTGCAAAAAAACATTCGCCAAACTGCCGCTTGCTCAGCTGCACGGATATTTGCATTTTGATTGGCTGAACCGCATTGCCCAAAACGCAAAAAAACAGCAGCCGGACATCTGGATCGCCAGCTGCGCATATTCAAAATCTCTGGATTATCCCGATCCGAAAATCCTCAAACTTGCCGACAATTTGGCAATCAAAATCTGCCTTGCCATTGACTCTTGGCAGCACCCGGGACTTTATAAATGGCAGCACGGCATTTACAAAAAATGGGTAAAAAATGAAGCCCAACGCCGTCCGATATCAATTTGGGGCTATATGCTTTCTCCCTCATTTGAAGCAAAAATATTTTACAAATACGGCGACTTTTTCCCCATGCTCCGTCCGTGGAAAATCGGCGACATTTTCAAGGAATTTACAGCAGACGGCGTCAGCGGTTATTATGTCGAAATAGATCTTGATACGCAAATCCTTGAAGGTTATGTGCTGAACAAAATAGCCTTGAACGGTCCTGATACCGATGTAAATGCATTGCTTGACGAATACTTCACTCTCACTTACGGCAAAGCCGCCTCTGCGGTCAAAGATTTTTATCTCACTATACAGGATATTGTGTCAAATCCGAAAAATTATCCCGCAGAGATCATCAGCAATTTCCGAAAAACATCGTTTGCCGGCGGTATCATCCATACTGTAGAAGCAAATCACGGTTTGATAACTGCAAAAAACTTGAAAACTCTGGATAATATTATCAAAAAAGCATACTCTCTGGCAGCGACTCCGCAGGAAAAATCCAATGTCGCCAAACTTGACAAAAAATATTATCAAATGATACTTTCCGCGGCAAAGACTGCCCGCCAACGCAAATTAATGCAGGATACTCCGCTCTCCTCTTTGCGAGCGGCAAAATTATCACAAAATATGAACGGTAATATATCTGCACTCAAAGCAGAGATGTTCAATGTTTCAAATAATCCGTGGTACACTATTGAAGGCATTCCGCAAAAAGATCCATCTTTGCGTATCGGCAGTGCATTCGATGATGAATATTTCTATTTGTATTTTCAGGATTTGAAATATAACGCTCCGCCGAAAAGAGATTCAGGAATATGGAGAGACAATATAGAGATATTCCTCTCGTCCTCCATGGAAGAGCCTTTCGGACATCTGGCGATCTCGCCGTCAGGTGAATCTGCCGCCGTCCGTCACGATTATCCCGGCGGCGTCCCCAAAATCTCAAATTGGCCGCTGACAAGCAAAAAGGTCAAATGCTCAGTCAAAAACGGTGTATGGACAGCAGTCATGGCAATCAAATTGAATGAATTGTTGCCGGACAAAGCCATGCACAATGGGCGCAGATTTTTTATCAATGTGATGCGCACTCGACGTACCGACGGCAGAGTTTCTTCTGCATGGAGTCTGCTGCTCAATGCAGAATATGTAGCTAATTCCGACCGTATGGGCAAAATTTATTTGAGATAAACTGCTTGGAGTTTTAAATGAAAGCACTGCTTAAATTTAAAGACATTGAAATTTCAACAGACAATTCGATTCTCATTATACGCAACAGCAGACTTTGCAGAAAATTTGACCTTTCATGCGGTGCTCCGAAAACAGTTTCGCTTACTGATTCAGAAAATAATGAATTTGCCTCTTCGGATAAAGCAACAGCGGATATCGCTTTTGTCGGTATGTACAGTGCGACTACTTCCGAATTTATCCGTTGGAAAATAAAAAATATTTCCGCTGAAACAGTTGCTGGAAGTTACAAAGATACAGAACATGTCAAAATTAACGTCTCAATGGTGGAGCCTTTTGCTGAAACAGAGTATCTCAGTGAATATTTGATTTATCCTGATTTTCCTGCAATATCTGTGCAAAATTCAATATCTTTACAGGTTCAGCCGCTTGCATACTGGACAAATCGCGGGCAACTCAACAAAAGCCGTTATTTTACGGAACAGCGAGAATCTGTTGCTGACAGTATCTGCTGCGGTGACGGATACCGCCCGAAACTGTCGGTAAGTTTTCGCGGCAGAACAGATTATCACAATGAACTTGTTATTGAAACCACAGTTGAAAATCAGGAATTTCTGAACGGAAATATTCTTTTTTGCAGCAATGAGACAGGTCGTGGCTTCTGCTTTCTGCAGGAAGCACCTCCGAGCGATGAACGGCGTGATCCGGAAGATTATGATTTCCGTATCAGCGGCAATCTCATCGAATCATGCTGCTGGGGAATTCATCCGTCTGAAACACACCGAAACTGCAGCTTCAAAGGTTATCGTCACGATCTTTTGATTTACGATTCAGAGCAGGAGCGTATTCCGCTCCTGAAAGAATTTATCCGATTGCGCTATCCGAAAAAAGAGTTATCCATCATGGTCAATCCATGGGGCTGCGGCAAATTCAGAAATTATATCAGCGAACAATTTCTCATTGATGAAATGAAAGCTGCAGGAGAAATCCATGCCGATTTTTATCAGATAGACGATGAATGGCAAACGGGAGGCTCACTGACAAACCTGCAATCATACAACAAGCGTGTCCGTGAAGATTTCTGGACTGTTTCAAAAGAGCGTTTAAACGGCAGTTTTGACAATATCATCAATGCCGCCCAAAAAGCAGATGTCAAACCCGCCCTCTGGATCGCTCCGTCAATGAATTGTGAATATGAAGATTGGCAGACGGTCGGTGATCAAATCATTGATTTTTACCTGAAATACGGCTTTACAAACTTTAAGATCGATGGTGTCCTAATCCGTACAAAAAAAGCGGAAGACAACCTGCGTGCCATGCTGGAATATGTCAGAGAAAAGACGAATGGCAAGGTCTGTTTCAACCTTGATACGACAAACGGTCAGCGTCCTGGATATTTTCTCTTTTTGGAATACGGAAACATCTTTCTGGAAAACCGCTATTGTTACAGATTTTTCGATGCAGAAATAGATTATCATCCTGAACGGACATTGCGCAATTTGTGGGACCTGTCAAAATATATCTGCCCCGCAGATCTGCAAATAGAAATAGCTTGCCGGGACGACATTGATCCTGAATTGACACAGCCACCGGAGAAGTGTCGACCTGATGTTTATCCACAGGAGTATTGGGCGGCGATTGCCCTTTTCGCCAATCCGCTGATCTGGACTGCACCGTCAAAAATCAGTCAGGAAGAAAAAAATATTTTCAAAAAAATGAACGATCTGCACCGCAAATACCGTACTCAATTTGCAGATTGTGAGATTTATCCCATCGGCGAACGCCCGAACGGCAAAGCAGTCACAGGTTTTATTGCATGGAACAAGAAAACGGCAAAAACATTTCTGCTTGTTTTTCGTGAACAATATTCCGAACAGGAAAAAACAGTTCTTGAACTGCCTTATTCTTCCGCAGACAAATGGAAAAAAATATCAGGCAAAGGAGACATTAAAGGCATGCAAAAAGGTTCAATTTGTATAGAATTACCATGCAGACAATACATTTTTGCAGAGTCTTCAGATAACTAAAAAGTGTAAAATGATTTTTTCTTGTGCTGCAAAAATTAATCTATACTTATAACACGATCTGAAAAATAAACATTATCACATAAAAAAAGGTTTTAATATGGCTTGGATAAGACAATTTAAAGATTTCAAATTATTTCAGCCTACTAATGAAGAGGTGGCAGCGGCACAATCAAATCTGTTCGCACGGCTTGAAACCAATCGCAAATATATCGCAGAAAATCTGCAAACAGCAAAGTAAAAAACTGTTTCCATGCTGTGAAATGCTTACAGTATCAGTCTTCGCCTGACATTTTTACGATTTTTTCAAAACGATATTGGGAAATGAAGTTGAAAAGTTTAGAATATATGTTATTGTAATACATTGTTTAGGGTTGTATATCAAGGATTTAGGCGTTTTTAATATATAACCGATCCCGAAATTTTCAATCAAGTCTGGAAATTTTTATCGGACAGTAGTGAACAAAAATGTGTATATTATCAAATGAGAAGATTTTTTTTTACATGCTGTACAATTTGTTTCAGTTTTGTTCTTTCTGCTGTTGATATCGTAAACAATAGCAGAGAAACAAGCTGTATCATTATTGACAAAAAAGCTCCTGCTCCAATTCAAACGGCAGCGGCAGAACTTGCTTTTTATACCCGGAAAATTACCGGGGCAACCATTCCTATAAAAGAAAAAAATGATAAAAATTTATATCCTGTCCATCTTGAAATCAGGAAAAATGCTGCTCTCGGTGCGGAGGGGTACAGTATCAAATCCTCAAAAAATTCACTTGTCATTTCCGGAAATACTCCGCGGGCAGTTTTGTACGGGACCTATGCATTTATTGAGCAATTTTTCGGAGTCCGTTGGTTTGCTCCGGGGGAACTTTACGAATACTGCCCGTCAAATAAAAAACTCAGTATTCCCGACGATATAAATATTACCGCAAAACCTGATTTTGTAGTACGGCAGGTCGGCTTTGTCGGCTGCAACTGGAACTCTGAACTGTACGACAGTATGAAATTTCTCGCCCGCAACCGCTATCAGGTAAAGGGTAATATCAGACATAAGAAAATGCGGCATGAATATGATAAATATGATGCAGTTTATTCTGACGGCGGACACACTCTTGCCAAACTTATCCCCGACAGCCTTTTTGAAACTCATCCTGAATATTTTGCTCTGGTCAAAGGAAAAAGAATCAAACAGATTGCAGAAAACGGCAAAGCTCAATCCCAGCCCTGTACCTCAAACAGTGATGTTATTGCTCTGGCAATAAAAGGAATCAATGAATATTTTGACAATGCTCCGCCTGACAGTTCATATCTTATCGGCAACAATGATGTTCAGGTATGGTGCGAATGCAGTAAATGTATTGCTCAGGACTCCCCTGAAGAACGCAAAAAAGGGTATGTTTCAACACGTTTTTTCAAATTCATCAATCAAGTCGTCAAAGGTGTCCGCCAAAAACATCCTGAAGCTCAAATAAAAGCATGGGGTTATCAGAATTACCGCTTTGCCCCTGACGGAATTGTTCCGGACTCGTCTTTGCGTATTAATTTATGCGACCACCAGAGGTGTTACCGTCACAGCATGGGCGATACGGAATGCCGTCAGAATGATACATTCCGCGACATGTTCAAAAGCTGGAAATCTTATGGATTGCATGTTACGGAACGGGGGTATCAGGAGGTGTTGTTACGGGACGGTTATTTTTATCTGCCGATTGAAAATGTTATTGCCGGAGACTTGCGTTATTTCAAAAAAAATAACATTGACGGCTATGTGTTTACAACAAATCCTCCCGATGGTAAATATTCAAAACGCTACGGTACAAAAAATACTGAATACCGCAAAAATGCAATGTACTGTCTGTGGCCCGCTCTCTATATCTGCGGCAAAATGCTCTGGAATTCCGACTTGGATCCGCAGGAAATATGGGAAGATGCAGGAAAACATTTTTACGGTTCGGCATGGCAAATAATGAAAGAATACAGAAAACTCCTTACTGATGCCTATATTCATACCGACGGGCATATAATCTACTGCAACCCGCCCGTCGATATCGGCAAGTGTCTGCAAAAACCCGGAATAAAACAAAAACTTCTCTCTTTACTGGAAAAGGCAGAAAAAATTGCCGCCACCGACACTGACACTAAAGTTGCAAAAAGAATTGCTCTTGAAAAGAAATATTTTTTGGAAACATGGATCAGAAATGCTGTGGAGTTTGAAAAAACTCTTTCCAGAACAAGTTCTGCATCCGAAGTTGAGGAAAAAATTTGCATTGATGGTATAATGCAGGAAAAAAGTTGGCGGGGGACACAATATATTACCGGCTTTATCAATAAAGTTGAACCTCCGGCTTATCCGGCGGATGTATTTGCAAAAGTGCTTTATGATAAAGATTTTATATATATGTCCATTGTCGGAAGCAATCCGGTGGCGGGAGAAAAATGGTTATTGATGCTGCCTGACCATGGGAATTTGACTTCCCCGTTTAAAATTTTTGAGCTTGATAAAAATACACCTTTTGAAAAATCTGCGGAAAAATCTGCAGAACAGATTTGTTTTGAGCTGAAAATTCCCCGCAAACTTATTAATCTTTCAGAAAATGCTGCTGCATTTTTTGTTAATGTCAGAAGAATGCAATTTAATGATGTGTGTGGAGAACTTTTTAAAAGTAATATCGGAAGTATTGTTTTAGGGGTGGAGGCTGTTAAAAATAGTAATTTTGCTGATGAAAAAATGACTTCACCCAAACAGAAAAAAATTAAATCAAAAAAATTTCCTGCCAAGTGGGGATTTGCGGGTAAAAGCGGAAATTTTAAAGATGGAAAAGTTTCTCTTTCCGGTACTTTATATCAATATATGCAAGTAAATGGCGGCAAAAAAGGTGGATTTTTGAAAATTGATGTTATTGCAGCTGCAGAAAAAGGGAAAAAAGGTGACTTGAGACCATATTTGAGTTTGCAGAAGTCTGCCGGTGGCAAAAAATTCCGTCATGAAATAAAAAAATACGGGAAACAGACAGTTGTCAATTCCAAGGCAGTATATCATTTTAAATTTGAGCTTGCACCTGATGAAAAAGGATATATTTATATCAACGGCAATAATGTAATTATTGAAAATATTTCTGCTGCATTTGAACCGTTAAAATAACTTTTAATGTACAATATCAATAAAAAAATGAACACTGCAATATTACCGATACAGACCTGATAAAAGCAGCATCTGCTGTCGGAGTTTCCGAAGCAGATACCAGAGATATAATCGAGCAAATCAATACTGCATTATATCAATACAAGATTTTGCATTAAAAAGTCATAAATCTACAAATGCTGTATTTTTTCTTTAGGCAAAAATACATAAAAAATGTATTGGATTCCCGAGGAGTTTTGATAAAAGAAATTGCTTAAAACCTCTCTGCAAAGCTACTGCCTTGCAGTGGTGTTTTTGTATATGAATTACTTTATATGTTTTTTCTTCTTTTTTATCTTTATTTGGCTTATACTATACGGATATACGGAAGTTTTTAACAATTTTGCATTAACGATTCATTCCAGCTCAATGTTACAGCTAAATAATATTTTAATCTTTTTTCTCCATGATATAAGTCTGACAGGCTTTTTCAAGCTCAAAATTTTATACAGATGACGCTTTAAAATAAACGCTTCCGCAAAACTATCATCAACGCACTTTCGGAATGTCACGATTCAAATAACAATAATAAAATCCTTTTGCAAGCATCGGACTTGCAGAAGGATTTTATTTTTTTATACTTTGGACGGTTTGACCGATGCGAATCTGTAATTTCGTGTAACAGCTTTTTATTTCTTCACCATGACTTAATGCATTGAACATCTGCCAGCAATTTTCTGCAATATTTTTCGGATCATTGGTAATCATTGTAACTTCAGGATTGAATTTTTCATTGGAATTATCGCAACTGAATATCGCTATATCTCTGCCGATTTTTATTTTATATTTACGGCAGAGATTGTACAAATATTTCAATGCACTTCCAGGTACAATCAACACCTGCGGCATCGGAACTGAAGATATAATCTTTTGAAAACCTTCCTCCAAGTCAGTATATCTTGCCGTGCAATGAAATACCCAGTCAGGATTGATATATAAATGATTTTCTGCCATTAAACGGTAATAATCCAAAAGACGCATTACCTGTACCGGATACAGAGAAATATCATCTCCGCAAAAATGTATGTAACCGATACGGCTGTATCCGAGATTGCGTAAATAATTGAATTGCAATACCGTCATTTCCGGAGAATCCCGTAAAGCAATAACTTTATTTGCAGAATGCCGTGGGAGCAACTCCATACAAACATTCATTTTCCGTTGTAAAAATTCTCCGAAATCTGAATTCATGGCTCCGCTGAGAATACAATTTGAAATACCATGTTTTATCAATTCATCTGCAATTTCCTCCGGAGAACGGTTGCCTGCATTTTCTATTGTGAGTTTTCTACCGGAATCGGCTGCTTTTTTTAATAAATTTTCAAATAGAATACTGATAAAACTTCCTTCTTCCAAACTTGCCAATGACCAATGCAGTAAACGTATTTCATCTGTCTTTTCGGCAGGTTTTATTCTGAAAATGCCTTTTTTCGGATCGACTTTAATCAAACCGTCAGCAACAAGATGATCCAGCGCATGACCGACAGTACGTCTGCCGGTTCCGGTTTCTTTCATAATTGTACGGAATCCCGGCAAACGCTCTTCAGGGGCAAGAGGATATAAAGCATTTGCAAGATATTCAATTACTTTTTTTACTTTCCTATCACGTATACCATTGCTGTTGTTCATGTTATCGACCTGCATTTTATAATTTTCACATAATTGAACTCATGTTAATATAACACACTTTTAAACTGTGTCAATTTCTGTTTCACTTTTTATTTATTATTATTTTTATAAAAAGTTTTTATATCTTTTTTATTGTAAAAACAACATTTATAAAATAAATTATTCTCAAAGCAAAAATGCCTTTCCATGATTTAACATAAGGAAATTTATCATGAAAAACAATAATTTTTTTACTTTGATCGAGCTTCTTGTTGTAATTGCTATCATCGCAATTCTCGCCGGTATGCTGCTGCCCGCATTGAATAATGCCAGAGAACGTGCAAGAGCAGCAACATGTATGAATAATTTGAAACAATTGAATTTCTTTTTCAATTCTTACGCTGAAGATAATGCTGACTATCTGGTTCCGTGTTACGATAACGGAAAAGTTTATACCGGTTCCATTTATGGTAATCCTGCCCGCTGGAATTATATTCTTGCGGAGCAGTACAGCGCACTTAATTGTGCCAGAACAGCAAATGCCTATAAATCCGGTTCCATGTTGAATAAATTGAGTGCGTGGTTCTGTCCCAGCTTGAAAGAGAAATCTGCAACAACAATTATGGCAGAATATAACTTTTCAAATTATGCTTACAATGGTTCATTTTTTCACGGAGGTGAGACTTCCGGAAGTACCAAAACTTCATTCCTTGTACCTGTGACTGCCAGCGATTGGGTCAATGTTGCAAAAATGACAAAAATCAATAAAATAACTAATCCCTCACAGACATTTACTATCGGTGACGGAGCAATCACAAGCAGTAAATTGAGAGATTATTTTATTCCAAGTGACCATGAAGAAAATGGAACAAAATCAGGTACAATGCTTTATTTGGATACCAGACACAACAAACGTGCAAATATCGGATTTGTTGACGGTCACATCAGCAGTCTCATCCGTTCTGAAATTACTAATGATAAAAGTGCCGGATTCCGCTTATGAATTGTGCATTGCCAAAAATCAAATTGCATGGTCTGCTCGGAGATGCTTTGCTGCGTTCATGTAATAATCGCTTGAAAAAAATTGATTACAAGCAACTGGTTGAGCCTTTCCGTTTAAGAAATGAAAATGACGGAGCATGGCGTTGTGAGTTCTGGGGGAAAATCGTCCGTTCCGCAATCCTTACAAATTTTTATCTGCAAGATCAGAGTTTAGCACAGCAAATCGAAGATACCGTTAATGATATTATTTCAACTCAAAGTGCAGACGGCTGTATAAGTTCATATCCTGAAGATTTGCAGTTAAGCCGTTGGGATATATGGGGCAGAAAATATGTTCTTTTGGGTTTATTGCGTTATTATGATTTAGTCAGACAGGATAAAAAAGTCAAAAATTGCTGTATCAGAATGCTGGATCATTTGATGAATCAGATTTCATCAGGAGATAAAGTTTTTACTGTTTACGGAGAACATACCGGTCTTGCCGCATCATCCATTCTCGGAGCAGTTGTCGGAGTATACCGTATCTCAAAAGAAAAGCGCTTTTTGGATTTTGCCCGTAAAATCGTAAATTCAGGCTGCTCCGCCAAGAATAATATTTTTGAAGCAGTTCTGAAAGGTGTAAAGCCAAGTGAACTCGGTAACGGCAAAGCCTATGAGATGACAAGCTGTTTTCAAGGATTGGCTGAATTATATATGATTGAGCCGAATCCTCTGTACAAAGAAATTTGCAAAAAATATTTTCATGCCGTCCGTGAGCAGGAAATATTTATAACCGGAACAGGCGGCGGCAAGGACCGTTGGGGCGAATTCTGGGATAACGGAGTTATAAATCAAACTGCGTCAGATTATCCCGGAGGCTTGGGAGAAACCTGCGTAACAACTACATGGCTTCATTATTGTGAAAGAGTAGCAGACATTACTCTTGATAATTCTCCTTTTGATGAAGCAGAGCGTTCTTTCTATAACGCAATTCTTGGAGCGATGTCAACTGACGGAAGCCGCTGGATGCATATAAATCCGACTCCGCTGACCGGAAACGGAAAAAAACTTGCAGCAGGCGACCAGATATTGATAAGCTGCGGTTCTGCATTCGGTGGTCATGACTGCTGTCGTGCGCAAGGGCCTGAAGCACTGGCACTGGCTCCCCGTATGGCAGTTGTCAAGCGCAAAAGCAGTATTGATTTAAATTTATTTGAACCTCTGGATGCTGAAATTGATGATGTAAAAATTGAAATAAGTGGAAATTATCCGATTGAACCGTCAACAAAAATAAAAGTTTTTGCCGAAAAAGAAATAAATTTGCGGATAAGAATAAGTTCATTTGTAAAAAATATAACCTTAAATGACGAAAAGCTGAATTTTAAAGCAGGAACTTATTTTTCAATCAGTCGCAAATGGCAGTCGGATGATGTTTTGATGATTGAATTTGATTTTGCTGTAAGAGAAATTGCTTCTCCGGATGGAGCAGGATACAGTGCGTTTATGCGTGGTCCGCTTGTCCTTGCTGAAGATTCAAGAATTGATATTCCTGATGCACTCGTATCAATAAAACATCGCAATCACAATCTGGTTGATTACATCAGTGCAGGTAATCTGATGTGTGAGGAAAACACTTTGACTGTATGGTTCAAAAATAACAATTAACATATAAAACAGGAGATGATAAATGAAAAATTTTTTCAAAATATGCGTAAGCTGTTTGATTTTCAGCTGTATATTTACAGTTTTTGCAAATTCAAACATATATGAATTCAAACCGGTTCAGGAAGAATTTTCAAAGGCTTTTTACAAAAAGAATGCAGCATTGGCAGAAATTGACGGCTCAAATTGTCTCGCCTTGACCAATCACAGTCAATGGAACATAAAATTGAAGCCCGAAGATTATGCAAATCGTACGATTTATATAAATTATGAGTTCAAAGTTGAAAATATTACTGCCGCAAATAAAAATCAGGGTTTCAAAGTAATGTTTGTTTATACCAAAAACGGGAAAAAAACTTACTGCCACCGTCCTCCTGTCAGCGGAACAACTGACTGGCAAAATATACAGCAGAAAATAAGAGTTCCCGAAGGAATATCCGATGTTATCATGCAGGTATCCATTCCTAATGGAAAAGCATGGGTCAAAAAACTTTTCATTTCAGGAAATACTGTAAAAAAAAAGTTGACAGTAAACAATGAATCTTCAAATGTTCAGAATCTTACTGCATTAAAAAAAAAACCGCTGATTGACGGAATATTTACTCCTGAAGAATGGGCAGACTGTGCTTCCGATCATGTTTTCATATCAGAAAATACCAAACAAAAAGCATTAAGAAATACATTCGTATATTACGGATATGACAACGATTTTTTCTATCTCTGCCAATTGGGAGATCTTCCGAATAAACCGCAAAAGTTATCGGATGATGAAAATTTTGAAATAATTTTTCAGGATGGAAGCAATAAAATTCATAAATTCAGTATTTGCGTGAACGGTAAAAACAATCTTCCCAAAGGCTCAATACAAAGTTCAA
This sequence comes from Lentisphaeria bacterium, assembly GCA_017505415.1. Lineage (GTDB taxonomy): Bacteria > Verrucomicrobiota > Lentisphaeria > Victivallales > Victivallaceae > RGIG5270. The sequence continues at coordinate 12,030 of JAFVPG010000061.1, forward strand.
GTTTAAGTGGGAAACAATATGTTGCCGCAGGTTTTCCGACTTCAGGCAAATGGGTTCAGGAAATTGCAATTCCCCGTGAAGCTATCGGCTTGAAAAATTTACCGGCAGTTCCATGCAAAATAACATTTCGAAGAAATTGGAAAAATCCGTCTGAAACAGCCGTTGCAGATATTCAGGAATTGACTTTTGATTCCGCACTCCCGATGGTATCAGCAAAAGCAGCTCTTTTCGGAGTCAATGCCAGAATCAACTGTAATGTCATCAATAATTCTGCAAGTCAGAAAACTCTAAATCTGGATATTATGATTCGTTCAACTGAAGTTCCGCATAATTTGAATAAGCAAATTATTGTCAAACCCAACAGTTCGCAAAATATTTCTCAATACTTTATGGTCGGCGGAGCAACAGACCGCAATCTGGATATTATCATAACCGACAAAGCATCAGGTAAAGTGATTTATCACCGTAATGCAGACTGGAATACAAGCAGCGGTTTGAATTTTTTCAATCCCGACCCGCCGATTCTGATGAATTTCGGTTTGAATCCTTCAAAAAACCGCATAATCGCCAAAGTTGAATCTGCTGTTGCTGCTAAACTTGCTGATGTGGAAAAAATCGAATTCAAAATAATTGACAAAAATGATGTTATAATCCAAAAGGTAACTGCGGATAAAAAGCAATCTGGATTTTATTTTAAAGATTGGAACTATCCGCTGCTTGCTCCGGGACAATATATCATTGAAGCAGAAATATTCCGCAAAAACAACAAAAAAGAAACCTTGCAGAAAACATTCAAAATCATGAATTTTGAATGGCAGAATACTGAAGTAGGCATGGAACGGAAAGTACCGACTCCCTTCAAACCATTGAAAACATCCGGCAATGAAGTTCATGCACTGCTTACAGGTTATCGTGCAAACGGTATTTTTTTCGATGCAGTTTATGCTCAAAATGAAAATATTTTGGCGGCTCCGATTCAGTTGTTTTTCAATGGCAGAACATTTAAAACTGAAAGTGAAAATTGGCAGGAAAAATCTGCTGACCGTGTTGTGCGTATTTCAAAACATTCTTCAGACGGTCTCACTCTGGAAGTCAGACAGGAATATGAATTTGACGGCATGTGCAAAACTGTGCTGAATTTCAAACCCGCAAAAAATCAGAAAGTAAAAAGCCTCCATATTGATATTCCGCTTAAAGATAATATTGCAAAACTCTTTCATCATACAGGTTTCGGTATTCGCAGTAATCCGTCAGAATGGATAAAACAGGGCAAAGGAAGTGTTTGGAACCTTCCGTGGCAAATGCTGCGTTATCCGTCATATCTCTGGTTCGGAGAGACTTATAAAGGAATTTCATTCTTTTCAGATATGACTCCGCCGATGTTTGATAACAAAAACGGATTTGCATCACATGAAATAATACGAAAAAATAATCAGGTGATAATGCGTATACACCTTGCCCCGCCGTCAGAAAACAGATTGCAACCTTTTAAATATGTATGCGGTTTCCAGCCGACTCCTATTAAAACGCGTCCGAAAGGTTTCCGTAATTACGGAGGACACTTCTGGCTGGCAAAACTTCCCAATATGCACATGATATATCCTGTAATGTGGTCAAAACATTTCTTTTCAGATATTAGTCTCGGTCAGCCTCTGGTTCCTTACGGCAACGACCATTCTTTTCTTGAATACATTTTCAGCGGCAGACAGGACAATGAATCAAGAGATGAAATAATGTCAAGGATCAACGCTTTACTGAAAAAACATAATCTTTCCGATAAAAAATGGAGTGAATTATTCAGCAACGGCCACGATACTTCATCTCTGACAACCAGAATGAGGCAGGGAGCTATATTTACCCGCAATAAAGAACGCGGTTTGTATTTGAATCCGAGAGGCGGCTATCGCTGCTGGCTTGAATCAGAAATGTATGATGATGAATGGATGTATTCAGGCTGGCGCAATCCTGACGACAACCATTATCACCGTCATCCCGTAAAATCGTATGTTGATATGCTGTTATTCAAAACAAGAAATTTTCTGCGGCGGTATCCGGGGTGCAGCGGAATTTATTTTGACAATCTTTATCCCAGCAGGAAATCTTCACTTTTCCATGGAGCAAGAGAATTATCTCCAGGAAAAAATACCTTTACTGGTGATATTTTTTCAATGCGGGAACTGGTCAAAAGAACTCTGATAATGTCAGAAGAGGAAAAACGATTCCTTACATCTGATCCAAATTATATATGGCTGATCGGCCACATGACTGATGCCAATATTGTTCCTGTCATGGGGCTGCTTTCTGCAAACCTCGGCTGGGAAATGAAATTCGGACGGCAGGATTATCAGAACCGTTTCAATGAAGCATTTCATCTGGTACAGTCTCTTGGCACTCAAACAGGCACAATTCCTCTTGTTATTACATCTACCAGCGGTACAAAAGCAGAAAGACAACATCAGCACAGAACTTTATTTGCAGTTGGATTTGCTTTTGATATATTGAATTTCTGGGATCCCGGCAGTCGAGAGGAAGAAGGCAGTCCGCTTTATAATAGCATGCAGAAACTTGTCCGTGAGTTCGGTTACGGAACTGAAAATATCGAACATTTTCCGGGCTATGAAGCAGACAAAAATCCTGTTCGCTGTACTCCTGAACATGTACGGATAACAACATTGAAACGCAATGACGGTCAGCTCATGCTGCTTGTCGGCAACCTCGGAAATGCCGCAAAAGTTAAGTTGAACTTTTCCGGTATAAAAGTAATAGAACTTAAAAATGCAGAAAACAATAAAAATATAACAAATAATGAATTTGAACTTGCCAAACATGATTGTGCAGTTTTAATTGGAAAATGGAGTAATTAAAAATGAAAAGAAAATGTTATTTTGTACTTGCAGGTGTTTTAATGTCTTTGTATATATGCGGTGCTTCAGTGGAATTGCAGGACAAAGATTCAATGAAACGGGCGGCAAAAATCAAAGGTGAATTTTATTTCGATGGCGGAACTGATTTTAAAGTCTGGCAGAAAAATGCAAGAATTTCATTAACAAAGAAACTGGGTATTTCTGATAAATTATTTGCAGAACGCCTTCCGCTTGAACCCAAAATATTATGGCACAGAAAAGTTGAAAACGGTACGATTACCAAAATAGTTCTGCAATCAGAAAAAGATTATGAACTGCCGATATATCTTTGCCTCCCCGAAGGAAAAGGACCGTTTCCCGTCTGGATATGCGTTCAGGGACATGGTACCGGTATGCACGCCTCAATTTCAGTAAAATGGCAGGATGAAAAAACTTTCAAATATGATAACGGTGATCGTGATTTTGCTGTACAGTGTCTGGCAAAAGGTTATGCCGCAGTATGTGTCGAACAGCGTGCTTTTGGAGAAAAAAGCTGTATGGCAAATCATAAACCCGGTTGTTCAAGACTTGCTTCTCACGCATTTATGTTCGGAGAAACTTTAATTGGCAACAGAGTTTTTGACGTTGACCGTGCCATTGATTATATATATACAAGGAAAGATTTGCTGAAGAATAAAATCGGGATTGTCGGCAATTCAGGAGGCGGTACAACCGCTATTTATTCAGGTGCAATTCTCAACCGTCTGACTCATGTCATGCCGTCAAGCTGTTTTTCAACATACAAAGATTCCATTCTGGCAATGGCTCATTGTCAATGCAATTATTTTTCAGGCATGCTTCAGTGGGGTGAAATGGGTGACCTTGCAGGATTGTGTGCGCCCAAATATCTCGTTATCGTAAATGGGCAAAAAGATCCGATTTTCCCAATAAATCCCGCAAAAGCAGAATTTGAAAGAACAAAACTTATTTATAAATCTGCCGGTTATCCCGACCGCTGCAAAATGGTTATAGGCAATGCCGGACATCGTTTTTACAAAGCTGATGCATGGCCGGTCATGGATAAGTTTTTGCAATAAAATTTCAAGGATGTACAAATGTCAGATAAAATATTGTTGAATCCGTTATGGGATTTTTCTTTTGAGGACGGCAGCAGTACAAAACTGCCGGTTCCCGGCTGCTTTGATATTGCAGAGCCGTACCGTTTCCGCCGTGGCAAAGGCTCATATACTCAAAATGTCAAATGTTCAGGGATGGTAGAATTGAAATGTGATGGTCTTGGATTGCGTGCTGAAATTTTCTGGGATAATAAAAAAATTTATTCAGAAGTTTCTGCGTATACTCCTTTCAAAATATGTTTTGATGCAGGAGAAAATACAGAACATGAATTGAAAATCGTCTGTGATAATACAATCGAAGATACACCCGAATCTGAATTCCGCAGTTTCTATGATTTTTACGGTTTCGGAGGCATTTACCGGGAAATAACTTTACGCCAACTGCCTTCAACTTATTTTGATTATGTTAGAATACTGCCCGATGCGGATAACGGTTCGATAGAACTTCATGTTGAACTCGGCGGCGTTTTCCGTGAAATAAATGTTTTCATAGACGGAATACATTGCGGTACGATGTCGGCTTCTGAAGATAAAAATTTTCAGGTTCCATCTCCTCTCTTATGGAGTCCTGACACACCGCATTTGCATAACTTGCGGCTTGATTGCGGTACAGACCGCTATGAATGCCGCTTCGGTCTGCGAAAAATTGAAACTCATAACGGGCAAATTTATCTGAACGGTCAAAATCTGAAAATAATCGGAGTCAACCGTCATGATGTATTTCCTGATACCGCAGCGGCAGTGACCAAAGAGCAGTTGTATGCAGATTTGCAAATGATCAAAAATGCAGGATTCAATATGATTCGAGGTTCGCATTACCCGCAAAGTCAGATGATGCTTGATATTGCAGATGAACTTGGTTTGCTGGTTTGGGATGAAATTCTCGGCTGGGAAAATCCGCTTGACTCTCTGACAAATTCAGAATTTCAGCGCAGACAATGTGACGGCTTGAAGCGGATGATAAAATCTGCTGTAAATCATCCGTGTATTATAATGTGGGGATTCTTGAATGAAGGTGCCACAAATGATATTGCCGCAAGAGATTGTGTCTTAAAACTTTGCAATACAATAAGGGAACTGGATAAATCAAGACTTGTTACTTTTGCCACTATGTTCGGAGAGCAAGACCTCTGTCTGGATTTGGTCGATGTGATAAGTTTTAATACATATCCCGGCTGGTACGGCGGCACACATACCTTTTTTAAAAAATCCATTGTGGAAGATAAACTTGAAGAATTGCATTATTTTGTCTGTAATAATCCGGCATTGAAAGATAAGCCGGTTCTTATCAGTGAGATAGGTGCGGCTTCATTTATCGGAGACCACAGCAAAAGACGCTGGAGCGAAGAATATCATGCTCAATTAGTCAAATGTGCAGTTGAATGGAGCATTAACAGTGCTGTATCGAGCGGAATTTTGTTATGGCAGTTCTGCAATTCTCCTGTCGATGATAATTTGAGAATAATGATGCGTCCGAGAGGTTACAACAATAAAGGATTGGTCGACGAATACCGCAATCCCAAACAGGCATGGAAACTTTTTCCTGATATTTTGAAAAATAAACTCCGTTAATAAAAAGGAATAAAATAATGTTCAATCCATTTAAAAATCTTCCGATTTCAGGTAAACTGTACTCTTCTCCTGCAATCAGACGATATGAAAATAATCCGATTTTAACTGCTGAAGATGTACCGTATGCCGCAGATTATGTATTCAATGCCGGTGTCGCTTTTTATAAAAACGAATACATCATCGCTCCCAGAATTGATTGTCATAACAAAAATTACGTTCCCGGTGCGCCGAGGATGTCTAACATTTGTACCGGTTTCGGAAAAAGTAAAGACGGTATTCATTTTGAAATCGCCGATGAACCATTGAGGGTACATTACCACGGAGAACTTCTGCCGTGGGTATGCGATGCCAGATTGACAGTTCTTGAGGATGAACTTTATTTGAGTTTCTGCTTTGAAAATCAACATTCAGAACGTCCCGGAATTGCCCGTTACAGAGGTTGCGGAACTGATTTTGATACAATTTTTCTCGGAGTTCCGCAACAGCGCAATATGATTCTATGTCCATTCAAAAAAGATGGTCTTTACATGCGGCTTGAGCGTCCGTCAAATCAATGGCAGGAGCCGTTTCATATCTGGTACAGTCTCTCTCCTGATTTGCGTTACTGGGGGGATTCCGAATTACTGCTCGGATGCGAAGATGTACCTTTTGCCAATAAGAAAATAGGCGGAGGGGCACCTATGATTGAAACTGAACACGGATATTTGCTTATTTTCCATTCTGTTGATGAAGATGATTCACATACTGCAATCTTTCCTGACGGCAGGAAATGGAAAAAAAGATATACCGCAGGTGCGGCACTTTTTGACCGCAATGATCCGACAAAACTGATTGCGGTTACAAAAAAACCTCTGCTGGTTGCGGAAACTCCATATGAAACAGGAGATGTCAGCCGTTTATGGGTGGAATTTACTGTATTTCCATGCGGTGCTTTGTTGATAAACAACAATAAAACATTGCGTATTTACTACGGAGCAGGAGATTACTCCACAAATATAGCAGATATTGATATGGCAGATTTAATGAAAGAGTTGACACCCTGTTCCAGAATGGCAGAACGTGCTACAGTTCCATTCAATTTGAATGAATGGAAAAACTACAAAAATATTATTTAAAAATGAAAAATATAAAAGACCGAATATATAATTTGGCATATTCAGAACTTGAAAAATACGGTATAAATGCAGACTTATGCATAGAACATACATTATCTTCATTTGAAATTCGCCGTACCGATAATCAAACAGTAATTGCTGCTCCGAATGAAATCGAACTTCTTTACGGAGTGTATGAATTTGCAGAAAAGTTCGGCGGCTGGAATTTTTTTGCTCCCGGTAAAGATGAATTTAAAATCGAACGGAAAGTAAAAATACTGTCTGACGGGATTCTGATTTCTGCCAAACGTCCGCTTTTGAAACGCTGCGGATTCATTCAGGAGTTTCCTTTCAATGATGAAACGGAAATACTTTTTGACTGGATGGCAAAAAATAAAATGAATTATCTTCTTGTCTGGATGAAATATTATGATGAACTTTCCGATGAGTTGAAAGAATTTGCCAGAATCCGCGGCATTGAGATTGAAAGCGGACATCACAATTTCAATTACTGGATACCGGGAAAAATTTATACAAATGCTCATCCCGATTTTTTTGCTGAAATAAACGGCAAACGTATCAAGCCGTCAATAAAAGATGATGAATTATTGTTGAGTGAACAACTTTGTACCACAAATCCAAAACTTCGCAGTGAAATCGTCCGCCGTATGGTCGAATATTGTGATAAACATCCTGAAGTAAAAACAATTTCTCTCGTTCCGAATGACGGCTTCGGCTGGTGTGAATGCGAAAATTGTTCAAAGTTTTATGACAAAAATAAAAAAGGTGATTTTTACAGTATATCTTCACATGTTTATAAAGCAAATAAAATTTATCACGATTTAGTCAGAAATATCAGTGACAAACTGAATACTTTACGGCCGGATATTCAACTTACTTTTTGTGCCTATATAAATTACTGTTCTCCGTCAGAGAATTTTTTTCTTAAAAAAGACATGGCAGTACATTTTGCTCCGTACTGGCGTTGTATCAATCACGCTTTGGATGATCCGGAATGTGAAATAAATTCTGCTTATCTCAAAGATATTAAAAAATGGAATGCAGTAAAAAAAGGCGGTGAAATCAATATTTATGAATATTTCATGGGAGTGAATTTTTATCTCTCACTGCCAATGATACACTGGGAAAAAATGTTCAAAGAAATACAATGGTACAATCAAAACGGCGTTGACGGAATTTTGACCCAATTTCATATCAGTCATTGGAGTGTTTACGGCATAAATTATCGCATAATGGCAAAAGCCGCACGTGGCGAAAAAGAGAGTGTTATAAAAGAGATGCTGATTGAACTTTTCGGCAAAGATGCTCAAGAGGCGGAAAATTTTTATCGTGAAATCGAAAGAATCATGCAGAATATGGGCAAATGTCATATTCCTTATCCCCGCAGTCTGTTCCGTCGTACAAAATTGAATCAATTTGAACATATTCACGACCTTGCATGCAGTCTTGCCGCAAAAGAACCGCAGGATAAATTCCGTCATGAACTCTGTATCTGGTGCGAATATCTTGTCTGTTTTAAAAAACTGGCAGATAAACTTTTTGCAGGACAGGCAAAAATTGATGATATAGATAACTTGCTGAACTGGATTCACAGTTTCCATGACAACCGTATTTTCGTTCATCAGAAATTTGATATTTATTTCAATGCGTTAAAAGAAGCAATAAAATCAGGCAAGTCATGGATTCATTTCAATATAGACTGGGAAGATAAATATATTCTTGCCCATGATTCATTGCTAAATTGAAATTGTTGTATAAAATATAAAAAAGAGGTGATTTATGATTTATATCCAGAGCAAAATTTCTGCAAATATGCTGACAGTTGAAAGTGATTTTCCGCTTGAAAACATTAAAATTTATGATGCGGAAAATATTCAGGTAAATGCAGATGTTATTTATAAAAAAGAGGAAAACGGCAAATTTTATACTGCATTTGACGGTTCAAATCTGAAAAAATGGTCGCCGAATCATCCTGAACTTTACACTTTGATTGCAGACAATGTTTCACAGCGTTTCGGCTATTGTGAACTCTCAACGCTCGATAACCGTGCGGTAATGCTCAATGGCACTCCCTGTTATCTGCGTGGATGTATCCGCGGCATTGTTGCTCACGACCACCCCAATATGACCGGAGGCACTCTCAAAGATGCGGCGGTAAAATATATCCGTCAGGCAAAAAAATATGGTTTCAATCTTGTCCGTTTCCACAGCACAATTCCGCCGGTTGAATTTGTTGAAGCCGCTGATGAAGAAGGTTTTCTGATTCATATGGAAATCGGTTTTGCCTCCTATGAGAGACTATTTGTCAAGTCGTGTTTGCAAAAAAACGTTAAAAAAGTTGATAATCAGCGAAAGATGATTCCTAAAAGGTATGCTTTTGTCTTGCTCCTATTCGCGTTCTGTAATGCTTCTGCCGAAAGCGACGC
>JAFVPG010000062.1 GCA_017505415.1 Lentisphaeria bacterium
AAAAATTTTTTTACCCTGCGGATACCGTTTTATGATTTCCTGCATTTGAGTTTTTCCGAATGTACTGTATTGATCCTTGGAACGAAAAAAATCATAGCGATCTCCGATGTAAGTTTTACCATTATATTCGTATTTATAGGCAATTTGTATGGTATAACATTCAGATGTGTTATAATGTGAATGACTGAATGTTGGATCATTCTGTTTTTCAGAGCCAATTTTACTTTTGACAACTGTTGCAGGTACAGATTGCCAATCGGTACTTTTCTGTACTTTTTGCAAGGGCAAATATAATTTAAAATAACTGCAAACACATCCCAGAACTATTGAGAATGTAATAAAACTGATTGTTACAAATTTTGCAAGTTTGAACTCAGATTTGCATTTTTCAGTATTATTTCCAGATATTTTCATAACATTATTACTCCGCAAAAATATAAAATGATTCCGGCGATAAGCAATAGAAGACCGTAAAGCGCAACGACTGCAATAAGCCACTGTATCGCTTTTTTTCTGCTGTGTTTTCGGTATATGGTAACAAATTGCATTATAAAAGCCGCAGCGGACCAAAGCATGATCCACCATATTGAGCATTGCAGCAAAAGAAAAAACGAAGATTCTGCATACTGCCATGCAAGAGCAATTACCGCAAACGGTACAATAGCGGTTGTGATCCACAGAATTTTATGCCATAATTTCATTGTTTTGTCCCATTTTGCCATGAGCGGTTCACTTTGACTATTGCATATCCTCCGCCAAGCAGGAACAATAAAATTATTGCTCCTGCGGTAATATGTTGGACTGTGTGCCGCGGAAATGATATTATCAAGCCCAGAAAACATGCCAAAACGATTTCGTGCATGATGAGATATTCCAGAATTAGTTTTTTGCTGAATTTCAACAAATGCAGCGTTCCCAATGCACACAGCAACGAAAATGCAAGCAATATCGCCCCCATTATAATACAGTCTTTAATGGAGTCGTATTCGCCACCTCCTGCCAGACAAGACAATCCGAAAGCAAAAGTTGCAAGATCAAAAAACATCAGCAGAAAGCAAGCAATAATTTTGATTATTATGGAAAATATGTTCATTTTTCTGCTCCGGCAACAGAGTATATTATATCATCTTTTCCGCTCTTATCGGACACCCCTTCGTCATTTTTCAAATTACGCCCGACACTCCAGATTTTGATCGTTCCTTTTTTTCGATCTATGACATAATGGCATTTTTGCTTGGAGAACCAGTCGACCGGCAAATCAATTTTTTCCGGGAATTTTCCGTTTTGCAGTTGACTGTATTTTAACTCAAGAATGGTCTTTATGATCCGATAAACCATCTCCAACTCGTGAAAACGCTTGCCTGCACTTGGCAGTGACGGCAAAAGCATCCGGGCAAGTATGGTATGATTTGCAAATTGATCATGCAAATCATTTACTTCGGTAAAGTCACTGACTTTATAAACTTTTATCAGAGTTTCCCGGTTGCGGGTCATTGTATACCAAACTGCCGGAGCAAGCCAACGGTACGGATACATTGCCGGAATGAAATTGTCAGGCTCATCCTCTGACAACTTTACATTTTGACCGTGAGCAATCATTTGCGTAACATCGGTTGTAAAAGTCCCTTCTCCATGAATATATTGCCGATGAAATTCCGGAAAATCAGCGAGTCGCTTTTCTATATCAGTTTTGAATTTCAGAAGCTCTTCTTTGGTTAAAAATCCGGAGTTAAGTAACTGTTCCACTCCTGCAAGACGAATTTTTTCTATTGCAATCAAAACCAATCCGGAAATCAGAATTTTGTCGCGGGACAAGTGTTGATAAACATAATTCATTCTTTCAATGGATATCATCGCCTGTTTTTTGTTCTTATGAAGAATTGCAAGGCGGATTTGAATCAGCTCCAGACGGCAAAAATCCCGGAGCAACACAAATTCGGGCATTCTGAGAAATGAAAGTTTGCCCGTTGAATAATCTCGTTTCAAAACCGGCAGCTCTTGAGAAAACATTTGCTGCCATTGGGCAAAACTTTTTGATTTTCCAAGAATATTTTCTATGTTCCGTAATTCTGCTGCAGAAAAATCCTCCGCCCCGGAGGAGAATTTAAAAGAAATCTCTTCAGGTAATTCATTCTTTACAGTATCACGGAGAACTGAAACCTTTTTCCAGAAATTCTCATCAGCTTGGTGTCCACGATAGTAATCGTTTTTTAAGGCTTCTGCAGTCAAAGGTTTGCCGAAAAAACGTCCTACTTCTTCTGCTGTTTTTTCTGTTTTACAACTGCTGTTGACCGCCAGTATCACAGATACCAGATACGTTAACCCAAATAAAATCAAAACACATATAGTACCGCGTCCATAAACATTATACCAACGACAGGAGGCGAGATTTGCAGCAATTTTACTGACTGTTAGAAACACTCCCCATGCGGCACAGCAACCGGCATAAAGCCATAAAGGTGATGGAGGGGTGCTGAAAAACATCGAAGTATCCCCGTAATGCGAAAATATAGTACACCACGAGTGTATCAATAGAAACAAAAGAATCGTTCCAATTCCACATAACGCCATACATACAAACAAAACAGGAAACCATTTCCATTGTTTCAGAAGCTGTTTTCTGTAAAATATGATCACATGAATAAGTTGTATCAGAAAATAAAATAGAAACAACAATGGTAAAGCAAACAATAAAGATTGCCATGGAATTTTATCCGCAAGACTTGTTCCTTCAAATCCGCAAGCGATTAATCCCATAAACACAGGAGACAATCCGCCGGACAAGATCAATATACTCCACAAGCTCCAACTGCCAAATAACAACAACGCAAGCGCAAATACAATACCCCGTTCAGGGGCGTTCCAATACAGAAACTTTTTCATATTCCGTTCCTCGATGCTAAATCGATCATCTCAAAGATAATATATCATCTGCTATAAGCATTTACATTTTACTGCCGGACGGCAAATGATATATCCAGTCGCCGTTTACGGTAACTTTTTCGCCTTCCGGATACCAGAAATTTTCACTTTTTACGATAATTTTATCGGCAGTATGCCCAATTTCAATTGCACCGAGCAGGTGATCCTGATAGACGATTTGAAA
>JAFVPG010000063.1 GCA_017505415.1 Lentisphaeria bacterium
AAAGCACAGCTTGCTCAACAGAATAAAACCATCGACAGCTACATCAACGAAGTCACCTCTTCTGTTCAGGCACAACAGGCATTCGCTATTGAAAAATATTTTGAGAAAACCATCTCAAGTCAGATCAAAGTCACTGATGTTCAGGCAAAAGCATTTTATGACAAAAATAAGGATATGTTCAAAACTGCACCCGATCCCGCCGGTTCAGTGCGTGCTTCTCATATTCTGATCTCGGTCAACAAAGATGCCAAACCTGAAGAAATCGCCGCCGCAAAACAGAAAACCGAAAACATTCTCGCTCAAATCAAAAAAGGCGCTGTAAAATTTGAAGATGCCGCCAAAAAAGAAAGCGCATGTCCCTCCGGCAAAAACGGCGGTTCTCTCGGTGCATTCCAGAAAGGTCAGATGGTTCCGGAATTTGAAAAAGCCGCCTTTGCTCTCAAAGAAGGTGAAATTTCTGCCCCCGTCAAAACTGAATTCGGATACCACATCATTCGCCGTGATGGTGCAAAAAAATCTGAAATACTTCCTTTCGCTCAGGTCAAAGAAGGCATCATCGAAAACTTGAAAGCTCAGGAATACCGCGTCAAAGTCGAAGCACTCATTGCAAATCTTGAAAAAGCAGCAAAAGTCAAATTCTTTGTCAAAGAACCTGTTGCAATGCCTGTTCCCGCTCCTGCGGCAAAATAACAGTTTTTTTCAAGAGACATCACTCTGAAAAAAAGCAAAAATACTGGCAAAATGTTTATAATAAGCTCTGTCGTATCCGGCAGAGCTTTTTTATGATTCATTGACGGTTTGTGACAGTAATACGCAGAAAAAATGGTTCACAAATCCGGCGGTCTCAAAAAGAACTGTTTGTTTGTGTATGAAAGGTTTGCAAATATGAGCAGTTTGAATGACAAAGTGTATGAAGTTGTGAAAAATATTCCACGGGGAAAAGTTGCCACATATGGGCAAATTGCTCTGCAGCTGGGAAACAGGAGTTTTGCCCGGGCTGTGGGGAATATTCTTCATAATAATTCCGATCCGGAGCATATTCCATGCCACCGTGTAGTCAATGCGCAAGGGAAACTTGCCCGCGCATACGCTTTCGGCGGTATTGCAGCTCAAAGGCGTCTGTTGGAATCCGAAGGCGTTGTGTTTAAGAATGATCATGTTGTCGATTTGAGTATATCTCAAATGATTTTTGAAAAATTATGACTTTGTTGTTGGGAAAACTATTTTGCACATAAGTTGCATAATGAAACAATTTTTCGATAGATTTCGGCGTCGGAATCAGAGAAACAGCAGAAAATTACTTTTTCGACAGGAGCGGTAAGATTGCTTAAAACCGTTTCAATGGCGATTTTTGCCGCTTGTTCTTTCGGGAAGTGATAAACTCCGGTGCTGATGCATGGAAATGCAACCGTGCGGCAAAGGTTTTCTTTTGCCAGAGCCAATGAGTTTATGTAGCAGTTTTTCAGCAGTTCAGCTTCGTTGCAATTGCCGCCGTGCCAGACCGGTCCCGGCGTGTGGATAACGAACTTGGCGGATAATTTGAATCCGGGCGTGATGCGGGCTTCGCCGGTTTTGCAGCCGTTGAATTTTCGGCATGCTTCCAGCAACTCCGGTCCTGCCGTCCGGTGGATCGCTCCATCCACGCCACCTCCGCCAAGAAGCGAACAGTTGGCGGCATTGACAATGGCATCCACTTTTAATTTTGTAATGTCAGCGGTTATTATTTCGATCATGATACACCTCATTTCTTTGCAATTTCCACATTCTTCCCGCTGAAAGTCACTCCGCATTTGAAAACAGGGGAGATGTTGCGTGATTTAATTACGGTATCGTACTGTTTTTCTTCGATTTGAGTCAACGTTTCTTGTGCCAATCTGCGGAGTTGTCCGGCGGATGTATCTTTTGCCGGTTTCAACACTATCTGGATGTCCGGCATGGATTAAGCCTCAAAGGTGTGCCGTATCTTTAACTTTCATCATATCCGCTGTAATAAATCTCCTGAAAAGTTCTGCTCACAAAGATATTATACCACACATGCGGAATAATGTCAAGGCAAGATGCGAAATAATGTCAATTTGGTTTGATATTATTCCGAATAATGATTGTAAAAGTGCAAATAGTTCATTTTTTTGTGTTTTTCTTTGTTTTTGCATTTGAAATTTTTTCTTCAGCCTATATAATATATAGCAAGTGTATATTAACATTAAAGGACTCCGGCTTATGTTTTTTCAAAAAATATCAAAAATTCTTTCTGCTGACATCGGTATTGACCTCGGAACTGCAAACTGTCTTGTTTTTGTCAAAGACAAAGGCGTCGTGTTGAATGAACCTTCTGTCGTTGCTATTGACAAAGATACTCACGAAGTTAATGCGGTCGGGGCAGAGGCTAAAAAAATGTTGGGTAAAACCCCTATGAATATTGAAGCTATACGTCCGATGAAACGCGGGGTTATCGCTGATTTTTATTTTACGGAATCCATGTTGAGTGCTTTTATACGCAAAGCCATACGGATCGTGCCGTGGCGCCAGAGAATTTTGCATCCTTCCATTTTGATTGCAGTTCCTTCCGGTATTACCGAAGTTGAAAGACGCGCTGTTCAGGATAGTGCAAAGCATGCAGGCGCCGGCGATGTAATGCTGATCGAAGAGCCTATGGCTGCCGCTGTCGGAGTCGGCTTGCCTGTTTCTGATCCTGCCGGCAGTATGATCGTTGACATCGGCGGCGGTACTACGGAAGTTGCAGTTATCTCTCTTTCCGGTATAGTCAGTGCCAAAAGTGTACGTGTCGGCGGAGATGACCTCGATTTGGCAATCACTCAGCACATGAAGAAATTTTATAACCTGATGGTTGGTGAACTTACTGCTGAAAATATTAAAATAAAAATCGGCAGTGCCTATCCTATCAAAGATGATGAAACTCTGGAAGTCAAAGGACTGGATATTGTAACAAAAGTTCCCAAAACTGTAAATGTTTCTGCTAAAGAGGTGAGAAATGCTTTGCAGGAACCTGTAACTTCAATTATTGAAGCAGTTCATGGTACATTGGAACTTTGTCCTCCAGATTTGGCGGCAGATCTTATTGACCGCGGAATAATGCTTGCCGGCGGCGGTGCCCTGCTTGCCGGTCTTGACAGATTGCTGACGGAGAAAACCGGTTTGAATGCTAATGTTGCAGAAGATCCGCTGAATGCTGTTGCAAGAGGTACAGGCGTCATGCTTCAGAATGATTTCATGCATCGCAGATAAAAGATTTTTTCGGATATGTGGCAAAAATATAAAAGTGTATTGGTGGACTTCTTTTTTAAGAAATGCCCGGATTTTTTTCGTAAGTATGAGTTTTGTGAATTGATGCAATTTGCGTTATTGAACGGCATTGTATGGATGTTGATGTCGTTGTTTTATTTGAAGCATGTGCATTTTACGGAACAGACATTTGATGGAGTGTTGTATTCAATACTGTTTACGGTCGGTCATCTGGGAGTATTTGCGGCAGGATTCTGGTTGTTGCTGCAAGTTCTGCGTTTTTGCGGACGGAAGTTCAGTTTTATAAGTTCAGTTTTTCTTGGAACGGTATTGATATTTTTGCTGTTTGCGGATATTGTGGTTTATACTTTATACCGTTTTCATATCAATATACCGATGATTGGGCTGTTTTGTTCTCCGGCGGCATTTGAGCTGGTGGAATTTTCAACTGTGATGATTTTGTTGATTCTGCTGATAATATCTGCTATTGTAACTGGGGAATATTTTTTGCGGAAAGCAGCTGCTAAATTCAAATATCCGTGGATATGTTTTTGTTGTGTTATTGTTATTGCGATTTCCTTCGGAGCATTCAATTTCCGTCATGCCTGGGCAGTTTTCAATGCGCACAGTGAAATTTTGTTGAGGACCGATGTCCTGCCGCTCAAATATGCAATGACTGCCAGCAGATTATTTATGCGTCATGGTTACAAGCCGGTCGAAAGGATTGGAAAAATTTCAGGTTCTGTGATGAATTATCCTTTGAATAAACTTGAATTTAAACCGATGGAAAAACGCAAGAATATAATTTTTATTATAGTTGACAGCTTGCGTGCAGATATGATTGATGCTGATATAATGCCGAATTTGTATTCGATGTCAAAAGAGTTGCAATGTGTAAATTTTCGTAAGAATTTCTCCGGCGGGAATTGTACCAAGAGTGGTTTTTTCAGTATGTTTTATGGTATTCCCGGCAATTATTTTGATCAGGCGTTGCGTTCCGGAGTCGGAGCTGCGATGATTGATTCCATGCTTGAACTTGGTTATGACATCGGAGTTTTTTCCAGTGGGACATTGGCTTCTCCGCCTTTTAACAGAACTGTTTTTTTGAATGTTAAAGATATTGAATTGAAGCAGATGGCGGCTTCAAAAATTGAACGGGATCGCATGTCTGTCCGCAAATGTGAAGATTTTTTGCAGAAGCGTGATGGGAAAAAGCCGTATTTTGCTTTGTTGTTTCTTGATGCGGTTCATGGTAGCGCTGTCCCTCCGGATTTTGAATTAAAGTTTGATACTTTTGGGGAAAGAGAAGTCAATTATCTTACCTTGAGTGATACCCCTGAAAATAAGATGAAAATACTTAATATGGCAAAAAATTCCAGCCTCTTCACAGATCAGTTATTGCAGGGATTTTTTGAGCGTATAAATGTTCGTAAACTTATTGATGAAGATACTGTTCTGATTGTTACTTCAGATCATGGCAATGAGTTTTGTGAAACGGATATGAAGAATTGGGGGCATAACAGTAATTTTGCCCGTTTTCAGACTCATACTCCGCTGCTGATTTTCGGGTTGCGTCCGCAGCAGGAAATCAATTATCTTACCAGCGGGATGGATTTATCCGTGACAATTATGCAGGATATTCTCGGTTGTACGAATAAAACAGAAGATTATTCCATCGGAAAAAATCTTTTTGATTCTGCTGAAAGACCGTATTTGATATTTTCCAGTTATCTTGAAACTGCAATATTCTATAAAGGAAATATTTTTGTTCAAACCGTTTACGGTGTAATGCAGAAATATGATATTGACGGAAAATTCATAAATGCAGAACTGCCGCCTGAAGTTATTAAAATATTCTTTGAGATAATGGCAAAATATTCAAAATAATTACCGGCAGAACAGCCGCAGAAGCAGTACTTTCAGTTTCAGACTTGAACGGGAACAGTTTTTTCCGAAAACAAGTTTCATTAACTTGTATTTCAAAGGCATGACAGGTTGGAGAATTTTTAACTCGTTGTAATACAAATGTTTGTATCTTTCCCATAATTCGTCGGTTTCAGCATTGTTCTGCAATCTGCCGAATTTATTGGCATAACGTATGAAACGGAAGAGCAGATATTTTTCCACTGCTTTTTTCAATTGCCTGCCCATGGTAAATGAAGTATAAATATTGAGCAGTTTGCCGGTAACGAGAATGTTGGTTCGTATAGCTTCTTTTCCGTCTTTTTCCTGATTTGTAACTGAGTTCGGATTGAAGCGGTAATAATAAAAGTTATTGCTGATAGATACACTTTTTTGAGACTTTAAGAATGCTTGAAAATTGAATTCAACATCTTCTGCAAGTCTTACGCCCTTTGGAAATTTTATATCTTTTATAAGTTCCCGTTTATAGAGTTTATTCCATAACGCATAGGAGAGTTTTTCAAATTGTTTTGTCTTTTCGTCATCATTTGAAATGTCTGCTTCCGAGTTTATCTGATCTCTTGTTTTCATGACTTTTCCGGAATTATCGACCCGCTTGAATCCGCACATGACAATATCCGCTGAAGTTTTTTCAGCACATTCTATAAGTCGTTGATAATAATTTTCTTCCACATAATCATCACCGTCGAAAAACGCAATGTATTCGCCCCGAGCCGCCGCCAGTCCGATATTGCGTGATTCTGCTGCTCCCTGATTGGGATTATTTTGAATCAAATTTATACGGGAATCATTCTGCATCAGAGTTTTTATGTATTCAACATTGTGCGGATTGGGAGAGCAGTCATCGACAACAATGATTTCAAAATCTGTAAATGTTTGAGCGAGAAGCGATTCCATGCCGTATTTGAAATAATCATCGTCAATATTATAGCATGGAATTATTATGGAAAGTTTCATTATGCATTATCCCTTTTTTCTGACTTCAATTTCAAACGGACTTGTTTTTACAACAGTTACAAGGGTATTTTCGTCTATTGCAGAACTGTCAAAACTGCGTCCTTCAAAGATTTGTTCTCCGAATTTGACTTTACCTGCAGGTTTCAGGGCAGTAAGTGTGATTCCGGTTGTACCGGGAACGATTTGCAATGTTTCTCCGGTATTGCTGATGGATTTTTTTCCAACGTTTCCGGAAGTGGCAGTCAGCGTGAAGCGTCCGAAAAACTTGCTTTTCGGCAGTACGTAAATATAGAGCAGTATACAGCTGGCAAGAACTGCAAGTAACGATAATACAACGACTTGCAGACCTGTTTGCAAGTTGCCTGAGCCGAAAGCTGTCAGCAGCGCAAATATGATACACCCAAAGCCGAGGAGGCCTATAATACCAAATCCCGGAATAAGGAAAATTTCAAGCAACAGCAATATCAAGCCGACAAAAAATACCACCATCGGGCCCCATTCTGATGCTCCGGATGCAACATGACCGAGAAAAAAGAGGACGATAAAGAGAGTTCCCAAAGTGCCGGAAACTCCGAAGCCGGGTGTTTTTATTTCAATAAAAATACCGATCAGTCCGAGAGTCAGCAGAAGTCCGGAAAGAACAGGATGGGAAAGAAATGAGATGATTTGTTCAATTCCGTCTTTTTTTATTTCCACCAGCTCTGCGTGCGGGGCGCCGAGAGAAGAAAGAAGTTCATTTTTGTCTTTTACAATATAATCTACGACATTGAGTTTGAGTGCTTCAGCTGCGCTTAATGTCAGAGGAGACCCGCTTTTGTGGTCGATGCCGTCAATCTCTTTTTTGAGTTCAATATAGGGATCGCAGGTTGCCCGTATTATTTTGACCGGGCGGTTGTTTTTTTCTGCCATAAGCTGCATTATCTTGTAGAAAACAGTCAGGAACTTTTGATCTGCAAGTGCTTGATTTTCCTTGTTTTCTTTCAGATTTTCATGTTTTTTTAACTCTTCAATAATTTTATCCAAAGTATTTTTTGAAGAGATTTCTTTTTTATTTTCAGTGATATTTTCTTTTGATTTATCTTGTTTCTGCTCTGTTTCTGAACGTTTTTTATCTACGATGGGGCGGATTTTTGCGCCTTGCATCTGTATTGGCATAGCATCGCCGATGACACCGAGCGGATTGATGGCAATGCGATCTGCACCGAGGGCGATTATCATTCCGGCAGAGATCCCCTGCGGATTGAGATAAACGACCAGAGGAACTTTACTGCGGGCAAAAAGTGAGATATATTTAAGAGCTGTGTCCACACTGCCGCCGGGAGTATCAAGCTCCAGGATAATGCCGAGAACTTTTTCTTTTTCAGCTTTTTTCTGGATTTTTTTGAAAAAGAGCATATCCTGTTCGGAAATTTCCTTAAAATTGGCAAATTGTCCGAGATAATATATTTTTTCACCTTTGCCGCCATCCGGCAGATTTTTCCATAAAGGTTCACTGCCTGCAAGCATGAAAAGAGCGAAAAACAGCAATAAAAAAGTAAATAATTTTTTCATAAGCACCTCACATATTTTTACTTTTATATTATAGCACTTTGCCTGTGATTTGCAAATGAAAAATCAGACTTTTTCAATACAGCATAAAACGTATATCCAAATCAAGCGGGGAGGTGCGAGGTGCAATAAAGATTTTCAGTTCATCCGGTATATATTTTGATAACGTGGAATTTCCGGGATAAGTTTTTTGCATACGACCATGTTCATCCTTAAACTCGCATGAAATATCAAGATTGCTCCGTTGCTGAGATTGGGTGAAAAGAAAAAACTCACCTTTAATCTTTTCTTTTGATTTATTTTTAATAATGATATGACGTTTCTTATCAGAAACTTGAGCTTTTATTTTGATTGATTGCATATTGTTCTGATTGATTGCTGCTGCTGAAACGGAATTTTTGTCGCTGACGGTAATATCAAATTCCAGTTTTCTTGAGAAAATTTTGTACTCTGCGTTGGCTTTTTCATGGTACGGGGCAAGGACGGAGAGAGCTTTTATGTATTCAGGTATTGGCACCATGTAGCGCATTTTTCGTAAAAACTGATATGCTTCATTGAAATAATTTATCTGACTGCCGTTGTACGGAACTTTGTATTTGCCGGCAAGAATCAGAAAATACCAATGTTCCCGATGGCTGCTATTATAAATTTGCTGAAGACATAAACGTATGGCGTTGTGACTGCCTTTTTCGGCGGCGGAGCGTATCATTTCATTTTTCTTTTTGTATTGAGCGTTAGGCAGTTTCAGTGCCTGCTGAAAAATTGCATCGGGATCATCATTTCTTGCAGAAATCATTTCACTGATAATATTGAGTTTAAATTCATGAAAATAAAGATTTATGCGTTTTTCTCTCTGCAAAGCATTGTATTTTTGTACCAGTTCAGCAGTCGGAGCAGCGGGCAGGGGGATGAGTGCCAGCAAGTCGCGGGCGTACTGCAAATCTTCTGCCGCATGAGTGCAGGGCGTTTTGCTGTATTTTTCCAATTCTGCGATTGACTCTTTGAGCAATTTGCGTGCTGTAACAAAATCAAATCCGCCGGGAGCAAAATTTTTCGTCACCAGCACACGTGCAAGTTTGAGTTTTGCGGGGATAAAGCCGAGTTCAGCGGCTTTTTTAAGATTTTTGAATTCAACGTCAGACGGCTTGTTTGTTACTTCTTCGGCAAGGGATTTTCTGTGTTCAATATAAGGGGCATAATCATTTATCAATGCTTCGGCGCTGCCGAGTTTGCGGGCATGTTCACGAATTGTACGCAGAGCGGTTTGTTCCCGTTCGATGAGATAAAGGGTGCGTGCAGCGATACCGCCGATATTGTGCATTTTTTCTTCATAGCAGTTTTTGAGCGGATATTTGCCGCGGAGAGGAACGATTTCATCCATCTGCGTTCCGTCAGCACTCCATGCTTTTATGGTTACTTTTTCATTTGTATAAGTGGGTATCAAACGGTAGCTTTTCCAGATGTTTTTATATTCTTCAAGATAGAATCTGAATCCCGGTTCCCTGCCGAAATATGAGCCTATTAGGTTGCTGAAATATTTTGCGGCTCTGGTATAATTTACTTGAAAATTTTCGTCTCCACGGCTGTAGAAAAGATAGAGAAAAATTGAGCAGAATGTATTCTTATCAGCAATTTTTTCTGCTTGCAGAATTGCATTTTGATAATCTTTTTTCTGCCATAAATCGAGTATCGGCAGGAAAGATTTGTATTGAGTCTGCATCATGTTGGCTTTTTGCGACATGACGAGAACATCATCGGTGAATCTGCTTACCGTTGGCAGTTCTTTTGTTTCATAAGGTTTGAAATCAGGCGAAAGAATATTTGAGATGTACGGACTCTTGGTGTCTCTTGCTTTTTCAATAGTGATATTGAATGCAGTTCGCAGCGTAAATGGAGAAATTTCTATGCCGCCGTCATTTCCGTTTTCAAAATAAAATAAAAAAGTTGCATGATTGACAAGTCTTGAACATTGCTGACAGCGTAAATCTTCAGAGTTTATTGTCAAAGGCAGGTGAAATTCATTTTCTGCGGAGTTAGCGAAGTTTTTTAATTCAAAAAATTTATCTTTGGCTCTGCCCTTGCATTGATCATTGCGGTCAACATGATAGGCAATCATCTGAATATGGGTTTTGAATCCGGCTTTTGCGGATTGTAAAGATTTGATTTTGAAGGAGATAAAATTTGATGACGGTTGAATCCTATGCCCCGCCCATGCTGTGAATATTGATGAACCAGGTGTTTTTATTTGAATATTTTTTCCGTTCAGCCCGAATGATTTTTGTGGCGGATTTGAATGTTTGTAAAGTTTGAAATTGGCTGCTCCTATCTCATATACTGTCGCAGAAGCAATTGAAATAAAACTCAATACGGTAAGAAAAATAAAATGTTTCATATGTTCATTACTCCTTGTCTCCGATGGTGAAGTGAACGAGAAATATTAGAAATGCAGAGAATATTACAATGTAAAGTCCGGGATTGGCAGGATTCAGAAAATTGTGCGGTTCACTGACAGACAGCATCCGGTCACTCCAGCTGTAAATTGTTTTTGATAAAAATGAATTTGCATATTTTACAAAAGGTACAGCCAGCAGCATGCCGATCAACGTCCAGAGTACATACAATCTGCCGCAGCTGAATGATGCCAGCGCAGTTGCCGGAGTAAAACCGCAGAATACCATACCTATCCCGCTTAAAACTCCGCCGACCACCGCAGACCAGAAATATCCTTCAACAATATGGACTTCAACAAGATTCATCCGGCGCAGCAGAAAAAATCCAATACATCCGAGTATCAGATACAGCAGAAATGTTTTGATAAGTCTGCCGTCTTTCAATAGAAATATTCCGAAGACTGAACGGCGCCAGATCAAGTCACTTTTCATCATTATAAAACCTGCGGCAAAACCGAGAAAACCTGCGGCAATCATTTTGGCAGCGGGACTTAGATAGAGCGGAGAATTCATTTTGAATCGCCTCCTTCCTGTGAAATACCTTTGCGGTCAAAAAGAATTGCAAGCAATGTTCCGCTGAACAGCATTGAAAGTAGGAATAACCATGAATTGCCGGATAATTGTATTGCCCCTGCGAGATGTCCGTAAATACTTTCTCCGGAAAGCTGCACTCCGAGCATGGTTATAAAACCTCCGAGCAGACCGCCGATGACCCCTTTGAATTGACGTGAGGTAAAAGAACCGCCGCAGTCAGGAGCGATCTGCAATCTGAAATTATTACTGAAAAGTGAGGCGGTAAAAGCCCCGAACATCATGGCAACAGCAAAAATTGTACAGTAATCAAATGGAACTGCTCTCGGAGTGCCGCTGTCAATACTTTTGTGACAGAATTCATTGGCGACAGTCATTGTATCGCCCATGCCGATGACGTCATTGAGAATATATAAACTCAGCAGTATGATAAAAGCAAGCATTGTACCGCTGAAGTAAAAAGGCCATTTTGTATTGAATATTCCCATTTTTACCTCAATAATAGAATCTCATCTGCCATTCGCCGTCAATAATTTTCCCATTCAGCATAGAGCGTTGATAATTACGCTGTGAATCAAACAGTATTGCCGGAATATCGGCATCAATATGGAGCAGGCGGATTGCAATTTTACCGTCTTTTAGCTGACACGGGATGGTGATATATTTTCCCTGACTGTTTGTCCAATAAAGTTTTCTGCCGTTTATTTCAAGCAGTACACGTTTGAAGAGGCAGGGATTTATATTCAGGAACCCTTTTGTGTCGGCAGGAACTCCGGCAAAAGTTTTTTCAATCAAATCACATTCTTTAACGGGCATAATGTTTTGTCCGCCGAAGTGCATCGGACCGTAATCGAAAACTGCTTTCTGTCCTGTTTGGGCGATAATATGTGTGCCTTGCGGTCTGACGAGGCGCATAATATATTTCTCATAACTGTTGTATGCAGGTACAAGAGCAAGAGCGGCAAATATGCCGCCGCAAAGTGCAATAATGATTTTTTTTAAATCTTTTTCTTTGCATTTTTCATAAAATTGGACTGCAAAAATGCCACCGCATATCGCCATTGACGGCAGAATAGGCGCACGGAATCGTGCCAGATTATAAAACATCGAAATCGAAAGTCCATAGAAAATTATGTTGGAAATCAATATCAGTGTACCGAAATCACGTTCCTTGAAAATGCGTTTTAAATTATATAAAATTCCGCCGATACATAAAATAAGTATCCAGCCTACCCAGCCGAAAATATTATTATTGAGCAGCGGGCCTCCCTGAGTTGAGATGTTGACATTATTGGGAATGTCTTTACTGTCATAAAAAAGGATGACTTTTCTAAACGTAAGTTCAAGATATGCAAGAGGTTCGGAAAATAAATAATCCAGAATCTGCAAAGGTACACTGCGTTCTTTTTCCTTTGCCATAAAAACATGATAACTTTCCGGATATTCCAAGCCGCCCGGAGGTGCCTCCGGAGTGTTCCCGAGCGCAAGTACAGCGGAAGATGCAGTTGAACTGCCGCATAAGTGCTTTTCCTGTATTGAGTTATAAATAATGAACGGCGATTGCATAAGTATTGTCATGCCGATTATGACTCCGATGCGTGAGAGTGATTTTCTCCACGGGAACTTCCACAGTATCAACGGGATAAGTCCGACAAGCATGATATAGAGATTGCCGCGCGCCGCACAGCCCATGCCGAGAAATGCTCCTGCGCAAATCCAATATCTGAGACGCTCTTTTCCATCTTTGAATGCTGCAATAAGAAAAAATGTAAACATCGTAACCATAAAGGTTTGCAGAGTTGCAATTTTGTGAAACGGCGTATAAAATATCAATACATTTGAAAGCATGAGTAAAACAGCTGTGATGATACCGCTTTTTTCATTTTTTAACATTTTAGCGCCCCAGCCGGCAAAGAATATTGTTAAGCCGCCGAGTATTGCCTGAACTGTTATGACACTCCAGACACTTTTTCCGAAAATCAGCATCACGCCGGGGAGAAATGCCGCATAATAGAATGGTTGATAATAGAATGCCCCCTCAAATGTTCCTTCAAGTATCCGGCGGGATAATGTCATATAGGTTGCAAGATCAGTAGTGGAGGGCGGGGCATATACAAAGTTGGTTATTCTGCTTATCTGCCAGGCGGTAAGTAAACGCAGAATAATACCTGCCATTGCAAGCATTCCGATATGTTTGAAAAATGGGGGGATACTTTTCATAATTTATAAATTTTTTACCTCCTCTGGGAATAAACAGCTGCTCAAATGATTACTGCCGTATGCAGAGACCAGAGTCATACAGCTTTCTTTGCATTCTTTGCGAGCCATGGGACAACGGGCGGCAAAGGCGCATCCGTGATGTTTTTCATACGGTGACGGTGGTTCCCCTTGAAGCAGAATACGGGTATTTTCAGTCGGGGTATCTGTGATTTTCGGAACTGCGGAGAGCAGAGCTTTTGTGTATGGATGCTGCGGGTTGCGTACCACTTCGTGAGCCGGACCGGATTCCACGATTTCTCCGAGATACATTACCATAATAATATCACTTATATGTTCGACCACACTTAAGTCATGGGCAATGAAAATAAAAGATATACGGCTTTTTTTGCGGATTTCACTCAAAAGATTTATGATTGAAGCCTGTACACTGACGTCCAATGCTGAAACCGGTTCATCCGCTACAATAAGTTTGGGCTGAACTGCCAATGCTCTGGCAATACCTATTCTCTGTCTCTGCCCTCCGGAGAACTGATGGGGATAGCGGTTTAACGCTTCATGGTTCAACCCTACGGATTGAAGCAGTTCAATGATACGTTTTTCTCTCCATGATTCATCAAGTTTGGTATGGAGTTTCAGGACTTCATCGAGTGCGTCACGGATGGTCATACGCGGATTTAATGAACTGTAAGGGTCCTGAAAAATCATTTGGAAATTTTTGCGGAATTTGCGTAACGTGCTGCCCTTTAATGTTCCGAGGTCAGTTCCGTTGAATGTAATGGAGCCGGACTCTGTTTTTTCAAGCTGCATAACAGCGCGTCCGAGAGTGCTTTTGCCGCAGCCGGATTCTCCGACCAAACCGATGATTTGGTTTTCTTCGAGGTCAAAACTCACGTTTTTTACTGCGTGCAGAACTTTTTCTTTGCCGAAAAATCCTGCTTTTTTGCGGTAATATACATTAAGGTTGCGAACTTCGAGCAGTGACATGGATTCCCTCAAACTGGTTCAACGGGCGAAACTGTTGTACTCCCATGCCGCCGGACGGTTGTGCGGAATGGGACTGATTCCCCGTCTTTCCTGCGGGGAGCAGCCGGACAAAAATAAAACGGCCGTGAGTATAACTCCGACCGTTAAAATGCTGAAAAAAATTGACTTCATCGTATTGCCTGAATTATTCAGTTTGAGCATTTCCTTCTGCCGGAGCTTCTGAAGTGCTTTCAGTGGATTCAACAGCAGTTTTATCCGGGAAGAATCGTTCTTTCAGTGTCTGCGGCAATCCGAATGATTCCATTTCGAGGTATTGGAAAGCTGCTGCTGCGCAGAGTGCTGCAACAGTCAGGATTATCAAAGCTGATATAAATTTTGAAGACATATTCTGCTCCTTGATTGTATTACTTCAAATCTTTTTCTGCGAAGTAGATATCATCGCCGACTTTAATGGGTTTGTCATTTGAAATATCTTCGATAATTGCGCAGTCGTCAGCGACATTGGTGATTTTGCCTTTTGAAATGTATTCATCATCTTTAATATCGGCATTGTCGATGTTGCGTGCGATTGTAACGATCATGTTTGATTCGATCTGCGGATTGATTTTATTGATACGGTTGCCTATGCGCTGTTCAACCAAAGTATTGTTGCCGAGGTTGATTACGCAAAATCCGAATTTTTTGTTGATTTCGATAATTTTACCTCTGACAGCGAGACGGGCTTCTTTGCTTCCGTCATTCCAGGGATTGATAACTTCAACCGGGTCAAGATTGAGAGCGCGTCTGTAATTTTTGATTTCTGCATCTTTCTTGGAAACGGTAGTATTGAGTTCTTTGATGTTCTTATTTTGGTTGTCAACCTTACCTTTGAGTTCGGCGATTTCATTTTTAGCTCCTTTGAGATTGCTTTCGGTGACCTGGAGCTTGTTGCGGAGATCCTGAACTGCATTTTTCAACTGAACAAGAGAAGATGCATAATTTGAAGCGTTGAAGGTGAGATTTTTTCCGGCTATACGGCCGATTTCACGTGAAGTTGCTTCGTATCTTCTGAGTTGGTTCTGAAGTTCATTTATGCGTTTGTCGACGGCATCGAAAACTTTTTTGGAGTTGCCTTTTTTGAGGTCGTTGACATTGATACTTATCCCGAGGAGACGACCTGATTTCAAGAGTGAATTGTAAGCGGCATCGCGGCGGGCTTTGAATTCATTTGCTTGAGCGGCGACTTTTTTTGCTGCATCGGCGCTGGAATTGATTTTGGTCAAATCCTCGGTGCCGGGAGCATTGCTTGCTTCAAGGACACGTGCGACATTTGAAAGTGTACGTGCGAGATTGTCGCGCTGCTGGATAAGTTTTGCTGCGCCTTCATTCAAGGCTTTGAGTTTATCTTCAAGATTTGCATAATTTGTGTGATGCAATTCATCCTGAGTGAGGGATTCTGCAAGTTTTGTTCCGCTGTTTTTGTCCATTTCTTTTGCGGTTTCATTTACAGTGGTTGTGAGTTTTTCCCAACCGCTGAGCATGATCTCTCTTTTTTCATAAAGGAAGAATGATGATACTGCGAGGGCGATTGCGAGCAACAGAATAACGATACTCAAGATAATATTGGTAACTTTCATTTATAACCTCTTAATTGTTTGTTAAAATTCTAAAAAATAATAAACATAATAAAACTTACCACACTTTATGCATAAATTCAAACTTTTTTCCTGTAAAAAACGATTTTTTTTGCATTTTTTTTATTTTTTGAAGAAAATCATATCTGAAAGAGGAATATGAAAATGATTTTTATGTTTTTTTTGAAAAATGATTTGCATTTTTTCAGAAAAGTGGTATATTTATGTCTTAATTCCCGTTTTGAATTTTGAAAATTGAAAATCATATAATTAAAGAGGTGGTATTATGGCACATAAAAAAGGACAATCCAGCAGCCGTAACGGTCGTGACAGCAACCCGAAATTTTTGGGCGTCAAAGCTTTTGGTGGTGAATGTGTTAGCGCAGGTTCAATCATCGTGCGTCAGCGCGGAACTAAATTTCATCCCGGTAAAAACGTCGGCTGCGGCCGCGATTTCACTTTGTTCGCTCTCTGCGACGGTACTGTCGAATTCAAAAAGAGCGCACGTACAGTCAATATTATCCCCTGTTGAGTAAGTCAGCAGTGCCGGATGGTGACGGAAGAATTTCCGCAGACTGACAGCAATAAAGACCCGAGGTGATGTTATCGCTTCGGGTTTTTTATTATGAAAGGAGTTTGTAAGTGTTTATAGATAAGGCAGATATTACAGTGGCAGGCGGCAGAGGCGGCAATGGCTGCTGCAGCTTTCACCGGGAGAAATATATTCCTCTCGGCGGGCCTGACGGCGGTGACGGCGGCGACGGCGGCGATGTCGTTCTCGTTGCTTCAAAAAACGAGCAAAGTTTGCAGGATCTCGTTTACAACCGTCATTATGCAGGTAAAAACGGACCTCACGGCAAGGGTAGTAATATGCATGGTCGCCGCGGAGATGATGTATTTGTGAAAGTTCCTGTCGGTACGGTGGTTACAGATGGCGATACCGGAGAATTTATAGTTGATATGACTGAAGACGGTATGAAATTTGTTATTGCCAAAGGCGGCAAGGGCGGCAGAGGCAATGTCCGCTTTGCAACTAAATACAACCGGGCCCCGCATGAACGTGAGCTTGGAGAAGAAGGTGAGATTGTTCATGCTCATCTGGAGTTGAAAACCATTGCTGATGTCGGTCTGGTCGGTTATCCCAATGCCGGCAAGTCAACGCTGATTTCAAAACTTTCTGCGGCACGTCCGAAGGTTGCACCGTACCCTTTTACAACTTTGCATCCTGTGGTCGGAGTTGTGGATTTTCCTGATTATACAAGGATTACGATTGCTGATATTCCGGGGCTGATCGACGGCGCCAGTATGAATGTTGGTCTCGGACATGCGTTTCTGAAACATATTGAACGCACCTATGTCCTTGCGTATGTGTTGGATATGGCTGGTGTTGACGGTCGTAATCCGTGGGAAGATTTCCGCCATTTGCAGAATGAGCTTGAACTGTATATGAAAGGATTGACCAAACGTCCTTCAATAATTTTTGCCAATAAAATGGATTTGGATGGTGCAGAGGAAAATCTTGCATTGCTGCGTGAGGAGTTGGCATCGGAAGTTATTGAGATCTTGCCGTTGAGCGCCGGTACTGATTCGCTCGGTGATGCGAAGGAAAAACTGCGTTCAATGGTTGAAAAACTGCGTGAAAAGAGCTTTTTTTGAAAAAAACTTATTGAAAATCAGACTTTTAACTTGAAAAAATGGCAAAGTGGGTATAAATTATATGAATTATTGTTATATGGATTCTAAAACAATTTGGTAATTAAAATAAAGGAGTTGAAAAATGTACGCAATTATGCAGAGCGGCGGCAAACAGCACACCGTTAAAGTCGGTGACTTTGTTGAATTGGAAAAACTTGAAGGTGAAATCGGTGCTGAAGTTGTTTTTGATACTGTTTTGGCAGTCGGTGAAGAAGGCGGCAAATTGAATGTCGGTACTCCCGTCATCGCCGGAGCCAGTGTCAAAGCTGAAATCGTCGATCAGTTCCGCGGTAAAAAAATCATCGTTTTCAAAATGAAACGCCGCAAGAGCTATCGTCGTACTCAGGGCCATCGTCAGTCTTTGACCCGTGTCAAAATTACAGCTATTAATGCTTAATCGTTGATTTATTATTGCCGGATTGCAGAAATCATATTGTTTTTTTGCATCCGGCTTTATTGTTTAATGAGGTGAGAATATCACCGCATATCTGAGGAGATTAATTATGAAATATGACAAAAATCATGCTTTGATCGAAACTGAACTCCCCGGAATTCCTTTGATCAATCGCGGTAAGGTTCGTGATGTTTATGATTTGGGTGACAGTCTGCTTTTTGTGGCTACTGACCGTTTGAGTGCATTTGACGTCGTTATGCCCGATGGTATTCCCGGTAAAGGTAAGGTATTGACTCAAATATCACTTTTCTGGTTTGATTTGATGAAGGATATTCCGAATCATCTTATTACTGCTGACGTATCAACCCGTCAGGAACTTCTTCCTTATGTTGATGATTTGCAGGGACGTTCAATGATCGTCAAAAAAGCAAAGATTCTGCCCGTTGAATGTATCGTACGCGGTTATCTTGTCGGTTCCGGCTGGAAAGATTATCAGAAAACCGGTATCGTTTCCGGTATCAAGCTCCGTGACGGTTATCAGCAGGCTTCAAAACTTGCTGAGCCGCTGTTTACTCCCTCTACCAAGGCGGAACAGGGAGAACATGATGAAGCTATTTCTTATGAAGGAGTTGCAAAAATCATCGGAGAAGATTATGCTTCTCAAATCCGCGATCTTTCTCTCAAAATTTATACCACTGCACGTGATTATGCTGAAAAATGCGGCATCATCGTTGCCGATACTAAATTTGAGTTTGGCGTCATTGATGGTAAAATCATTCTTGCGGATGAAGTCCTCACTCCTGACTCCAGCCGTTTCTGGCCGAAAGACTGCTATCAGGTCGGAACAAGCCCTGTAAGTCTGGACAAGCAGTTCGTACGTGACTATCTCGAAACCCTTGATTGGAATAAGCAGGCCCCCGGGCCGGAAATTCCTGCAGATGTGATAGAGAAGACTGCTGAAAAATATCGTGAAGCGTATAAAAAGCTTTCCGGCAAGGATTTATAAGATTAACAATGGGCTGTTGCGAGTAATAAAAAATATGAGCAACAGCTTTTTTTATTCTATTGGGTGTTATTATGAATGATTTGAATAAAGATTTGTTTCTTGGTATTGACTTCGGTAGTGACAGTGTACGTTGTATTGTGCTTGATAAAACGGGAAATGAGGTCGCTCATTCTTCAGCTTTTTACCCCCGTTGGAAGGATGGAAAATACAGTGATGCCGCTCATCAGCAGTTCCGTCAGCATCCTCTGGATTATCTTGAATCTCTCGACAGTGCGGTAAAAGAAGCCCTTTCTCAGTGTGACCGTTCACTTATTAAAGGCATTGGTATTGATACTACCGGCTCAACTCCATGTCTTGCTGACGCACAGGGAAAACCTCTTGCGCTGCAGGCTGAATTTGCTGAAAATCCCAATGCAATGTTTGTTCTCTGGAAGGATCATACTGCTGAAGATGAAGCAGTTATGATTACGAAAAAGGCAAATTCCAATACAGTAAAATATACTGATTATTGCGGTACTGTTTATTCAAGCGAATGGCTTTGGGCGAAAATGCTGCATGTACTGCGTGAATCTCCTGAATTGCAGAAGAGTGCATATACTTTTGTTGAACATTGTGATTACATGGTACATGAATTGTGCGGTAATTATGATGTAAGTACTTGGAAACGAAGCCAATGCGCGGCTGCTCATAAAGCGATGTATCATAAATCATGGGGCGGTTTGCCTCCCGCAGATTTTTTCAAAGATTTTGCGCCGGAACTTGTTCCATTTTGCCAAAACCTTTATAATAAAACATTTACAGCCGATCAGAATGCCGGAATGCTCTCCGGATTTTATCGTGAAAAATGGGGACTCGGAGAAGTCGTTGTTGCTGTTTCTGCGTTTGATGCTCACATGGGAGCGTTGGGAGCAGGTATTGAATACGGAACTTTTGTAAAAATTATGGGTACAAGCTGTTCCGATATGGTGCTTGCTCCGTCAAATATCGGATTGGTTCCGGGGATTTGCGGTCAGGCTGAAGGTTCCATTCTGCCGGGAATGACCACTCTGGAAGAGGGACAGTCTGCATTCGGTGATCTTTTTGCATGGTTCAAACGTCTTTTTGATTATAATGGCGGTGTAGGCTGGGATCAGCTTGAAAAAGACGCAGCTGCTCTTGCTCCTTCTCTTGAAAATCCGTGGGCGATTGATTGGCATAACGGCAGAAGAACTCCTTTCGCTGACAATTCCATGCGTGGAATGTTCGGCAATATCAATCTCGGAACGACAGTTCCGATGTTGTACAGAGGTTTGGTTGAAAGCGCACTTTTCGGTTCACGCCGCATTGTTGAGCATGTAAAAAAGTTTGATGTTGAAATCAATAAAGTCATCGCTTCAGGCGGTATCGCTCTGAAATCTCCTTTTGTCCTGCAAACTTGTGCCAATGTTCTCAATATGGAAATCGGTGTCGCCGCATCTCTTGAATGTTGTGCCAGAGGTGCAGCCATAATGGCGGCAACTGCAGCGGGAGCATATCCTGATGCTTTGACATCAAAACGTGCAATGCAGTCTGCCATTGCCAAAGTTTACAAGCCTGAATCAGAGATGGTCGGCATTTATAATACTTTGTATGACAGATATTTGCAGAGATGCAAAATCGAGGAAGATTTGAAGAAATGACTTTTGATGAATTAAAAAACTGTAAATATGCCGTTATTGGTAATCCTATTGCTCACAGTAAATCCCCGCAGATGCAGAATGCAGGATTTGAATTTTATGGTATGGGAAGTATTTACGGAAAGAAATTTGTTGAAAAAGAAGAACTTGCAGAATTTGTTGAATTTGCACGCAAAAATTTGAACGGATTCAATATTACTGTTCCTTACAAACAGGATATTATTCCGTTTCTTGATGAGATCAGCCGCAGTGCCCAAATGAGTAACAGTGTAAATACTGTCCGCATTGAAAACGGCAGATTGAGCGGGACTTCAACTGACGGTGTCGGATTGGCAACTGCGCTGCAAGTGCATTTCAATAAAGATGTTGAAGGGTTGAAAGTCGTTTTTGCGGGGGCAGGAGGTGCAGCTCAGGCGGCTGCGTGGTATTTTGCCTGCAACGGGGCTGAAAGTATTTTTATAGCCAACCGTTCATTGTCAAAAGCTGAACAGCTTGCCTCTGCATTGAAAAAGGCATTTCCTGACTTGGAATGTGACATTTGTGAGCTTGCTGATGGTGAAAAGTTATCTTCTTTTCTGCAACGCAGTGAGGTGCTTATTCAGGCGACGAGTCTTGGCTTGAAAGCAGAAGATAATGCGCCGTTTGATTTTGATGTGCTTGCAAATATTTCCGGTTTGTGTGTGTATGACCTTATTTATAAAGAGACTGAATTGTTGAATTATTGCCGTGAACACGGAATAAAGCATGCCAATGGTTCAGATATGCTGCTCTATCAGGGGGCGGCATCTTTTGAATTCTGGACTGGAAAAAAAGCTCCGGTAGAGGCAATGCGGCAGGGATTGGAGAATGCATTATGAATTACAGTTTGTATGAAAATTTTTACAGTAACCCACAAGCGTATTGGTTCTGGTTTGCAGTGGTATTTGTTGTCGGATGCTGTATGGGGAGTTTTTTGAATGTCTGTATATGGCGCATGCCGCTCGGGGAATCAGTTATAACTGCTCCGTCACATTGTCCTAAATGCGGGCATCAGATCCGCTGGTACGAAAATATCCCGCTGGTGAGTTTTCTCTGTCTGCGTGCCAGATGCAGCGGTTGCAAACAGCCAATCACATGGAGATATTTTATAGTTGAGCTTTTGACTGGAATTCTTTTTGCAATAGCTTATGCTGCAATAACTTATAAAAATATGTATTTTTCTTTTATAATACCTGCCGGTGCGATGATAATGTTGGCGGTCGCTTCATCATTTATTGATGTTGAACATCGTATAATACCTGATGCATTGAATTTCCCTGCCATGATCACAGGAATTATTTTCTGGGGGGTGGAATGTGCATTGGGGGATTGGAATTGGCGGCTGTTCATTGCTGTATTGGTTTGCGGTTTTGCGGCATGGGGATTTTTTTATCTGTTTTCGTGGCTGGGGGAAAAATTTTTCAAAACCGATGCTTTGGGGCAGGGGGATGTGAAATTTCTGGCAGCGGCGGCATTTCTTTTTGGTCCGGCGATGTTCATAGAGTATTTTATCGGCCTGCTTGTGGCGTCGTTGAGCGGATTTCTTTTCGGTGCAGGCTATTGTCTGATAAAGAAACAGAGTTTGCGAAATTGTACAATTCCTTTCGGTCCTTTTTTGGCGTTCGGAATGGTGCTTGCAATGTTCATTCCGAATTTGAATTAAAATTTTTTTGAAGAGTAATAATGCTCTTTTTTATTAAAAAGTTGACAAATTAAAAAGTGGTGTTATATTATTGATATGGAAAACAACAAAACAATTTTAGTCCTCAACGGTCCGAATCTCCAACTGCTCGGCAAACGTGAAGTCGGGATATACGGAGTGGAAACTCTTGATGATATAGCAGAGAAAATGCGAAAACGTGCCGCAGAATTGTGGGACGGTGCTGAACTTGTTTTTTTTCAGAGTTGTGTTGAGGGGGAACTTGTCAAGCGTATCGGGGATGTGGTCATTGAGCGTAACTTTGACGGTATTATTTTTAATCCCGGTGCATATTCTCATTACAGTATAGCTCTTCTTGACGCGTTGAAGGCCCTCGGCGGCAAAGTTCCGGTCATCGAAGTGCATTTAAGTAATGTTCATGCCAGAGAAGATTTTCGTAAACATTTGGTAACAACGCAGGCGGCAACCGGAGTTATTGCCGGTTTCGGCAGTGCATCTTACATACTTGCGCTTGATGCGCTTGATGAATTATTCAAAAAGAAAAGCAACCTTTAACGAAGGATTTTATTATGAAAGTTGAAGAAATCAAAACAATCGTTGAATTGATGGCAGCTAATGATCTTACTGAATTCAAAATTGAATCAGAAGGCTGCAATTTGTGTATCAAACGCGGCGGCGCAGCCCCCGTACCTGTTGCTGTCGCAGCCCCTGCTCCCATTCCGGTTGCAGTTGCTCAGTCTGCAGTTGCTGCCGCTCCTGCCGCATCAGCAGCCGCAGTTGCTCCTGCACCTGAAAAAGTTATTGAATCTCCGCTGGTCGGAACTTTTTACCGTTCAGCATCACCGGATTCCGCACCTTTTGTGCAGATAGGTTCAAAGGTTTCTGAAGATACTACCGTATGCATCATTGAAGCAATGAAGGTCATGAATGAAGTCAAAGCCGAAAAAAGCGGTATTATCAAAGAAATTCTGGTTGAAAACGGTCAGCCCGTTGAATACGGTATGCCTATTTTTGTTATTGAATAATAAATATTTACAGACTTTTACAGCTGTCTGATGGAGAAAGCAGATGTTTAATAAGATTTTGATTGCCAACAGAGGTGAAATCGCTTTGCGCATTATCCGTGCATGCCGTGAACTCGGAGTGCGGACAGTTGCCGTGTACTCACAGGCAGATGCAGACAGTTTGCCTGTCCGTATGGCAGATGAAGCCGTTTGTATCGGTCCCGCTCAATCTGCATCAAGTTATTTGCTGATTGACCGGATTCTTTCTGTGGCGGCGATCTGTGATGTTGATGCAATTCATCCGGGGTTCGGATTTTTGGCTGAAAATGCATATTTTGCTGAAGCATGCCGCAAACACGGGATCGTTTTTATCGGGCCTACTCCGGAGGCTATGCGTGCGCTCGGAGACAAGGCAGTCGCCCGCAGTACGATGAAAAAAGCAGGAGTTCCTATTACTCCCGGCAGTGACGGTTTGATCGAAACTGAAGAGCAGGCTCTCGCAATGGCGGAAAAATTGAAATATCCCGTCATTATCAAAGCTGTTGCCGGAGGCGGCGGCAGAGGAATGCGTATCGCTCATAATAATGCAAGTTTGATTCAGGGCTTCCATGCCGCAAAAAGTGAAGCTGAAAATGCTTTCGGCAATGGCGATTTGTATATGGAAAAATTTATCGTCAATCCGCGCCATATCGAAGTGCAGATCATCGGTGATAATTACGGTCATGTCGTACATCTCGGTGAACGTGATTGCAGTATGCAGCGCCGCAATCAGAAACTGGTCGAGGAATCACCTTCACCCGTAATGATTGCCAATCCCAAACTCCGTGACGAAATAGGTCAGGCTGCAGTCAAGGCTGCCAAGGCTGCCAATTATACCAATGCCGGAACTATTGAATTTCTTTATTCCGAAGGTAAGTTTTATTTCATGGAGATGAATACCCGTATTCAGGTTGAACATCCTGTCACTGAAATGGTTACGGGAGTTGATCTTATCAAGGAAATGATTCGAGTTGCCGCCGGGGAGAAACTTTCTTTCCGGCAGAAGGATATTGTTTTGCAGGGACATGCGATTGAATGCCGTATCAATGCAGAAGATCCGAAACGTAATTTTGCCCCCTGTCCGGGAACTCTTACAGCTTTCATTCCGCCGGGCGGCAGAGGTGTGCGTGTGGATACTCATTCATACAGCGGTTACAAAATTCCGCCTTATTACGACAGTATGATCGGTAAGCTCATTGTTCATGGAAATAATCGTGCGGAGGCTCTTGCCATCTGCCGCCGTGCTTTGGGCGAATTTGTAATTGAAGGGGTTAAAACCACGATCCCGTTCCAAATGAAAATCATTAATCATAAAGATTTTGCCGCC
>JAFVPG010000064.1 GCA_017505415.1 Lentisphaeria bacterium
AACTTTCAAATTCGGATTTGATTTTTTGCTGACGCAAAATATAAAATCCGTGATAAAAAATAAAAATACGCATTTAGAGTTTGCGTCAGCAAAATTTAAAGGCGTTTTTTTACACAAGAGTTTTTTGAAAAGGATGGGGGTCTAAGGGGGAGGGAAAAATCTTTTTTCTTTTAATCAAGAAAAAAGTTTTTCCCTCCCCCTTAAAGCGCATTAATCTTCGAGAGCTTCGGCGATGGAGTCGTCGATTTCGAAGTTAGCGGTAACGGACTGAACGTCGTCGAGGTCTTCGAGTCTTTCGACGAGGCGGAGGACTTGTTTAGCGACATCGACGTCGGTGATATTGACGGTGGTGAGGGGGCGGCGGACTACGCCTGCTTCTTCGGATTTGATACCTGCGGCTTCGAGGGCGTTGGCGATGTCTTCAAAAGCGGAGGGATCGCCCCAGATTTCGGCTACGCCGTCTTCGACGATAATATCTTCTGCGCCTGCGTCGAGGACGATGTCCATGAGTTTTTCTTCATCGGCGTTTTCGCCGGAGATGACGAAGTGAGTCTGGCGTGAGAAGAGTCGGGAGACTGAACCGGAGCTGCCGAGGTTTCCGCAGTTACGGTCAAAAGTTGAACGGACTTCGGAGCCGGAGCGGTTGGCGTTATCGGTGAGGCAGTCAACGAGGATACCTACGCCGCCTGCGCCGTAACCTTCATAGAGGAGTTCTTTGAAGACGGCATCGCCGAGTTCGCCGAGACCTTTTTTGATAGCGCGTTCAATATTTGCGTTAGGCATATTGGCGGCACGTGAAGCGGTGAGGGCTGCACGGAGTTTAGCGTTTGAGTTCGGGTCTGCACCGCCTGTTTTAGCAGCGACCATGATTTCTTTTGCGAGAGCGGAAAAGATTTTACCTTTTTTTCTGTCTGCGGCCTCTTTCTGATGTTTGATATTGGCCCATTTACTGTGTCCTGACATAGTTATCTCCTTGTTTGACAAGTTAAATTCACAAAATACTATATTTTATAATATAGCCTGAAAATCAACTTTTTCAAGAGGGATAATCAAGAAAGTTGCATAATGCTTAAAGAACAGCCGATGCGGAGGCTCTGCGATAGAGAAAAACCGGATCGAGAGAGTATTTTGCCCGTCTTATTCCGGGATTGCCGAGATCCTGTTCCCGGTTCATGTATTTTATGTTTTGTTCTGCAAGAATGGAAGCTGTTTGCTGTGTCAGGAATTGCGGTGCGCCTTTGACTGCATGGTCGGCTTTTTCAAAATGAATGTCGGCAACGTTTGAATTGAGCAGTGACCACATTGCAAAACCGATGTCATTGCTATTGCCGTCAGTCAGGAGAATACCATCAAGGGCGAGTGAACGGAAATTTTTGCAGGCGAATGACATTACTTTATCTTCATCGGTTAGAAAATCGCATGATTCAAGCTGTGAATTGAGTTTGAGAGCAAGAGCGAGAAAACGTTCTGAAGTTGATTCTTCAAGTTCAATGAGTGAAGATTTCGGATAATTGGCAAGAAATTGTTTTATGAGATTGCGTTTTTTGCGTAATTTGCTTCCTGCACATTCTTTAAGTTGTTGATTATCATATATATAATCAAAGTTGTCTTCATTGAAGTCTGCTTGAAAATAGTTCGAGAAATCAGCATGAGAAAGAATATAGTTTTCCGGAATATCGTAAATGAGGTTGTCGGTAAGACCGTTTGAGCAGAAAATACGGTTCAATTCTGCAAGTTCGGCAGGGGAAATTTCTGCACCTCTCGGAAAATAAATCATTCTTTCAACCGGTGAATAGAGAATGAGACGTCCGCAGTCATCAAATGCGAATTGAGTTTGATATGCTTCGTGCCACATGGCAAGATTGGCAAAACTCATCTCGCAGCTGAATTCATTCAGGTTGCGGAGGAATTTTTCTAAAATAATTTTATCATCAAGTGTGATGTCTCGCAGTTTTGATATATCGAACATAATTGCAAATCCGTTTTGGGGTTGGAGAAATTTACACGATTTTTGACAAAATTCAATCGAAAAAGATAAAAAGTGTGTTTTTTTATATGAAAAAACGTAAAAAAAATGATTCAGGACTTGAAATTTTGAAAAAATGTGGCAAATTAAGTAAATCGACTGCTAATAAAATTTTTATAAAATTAAAAACATAAAGGAATGACCCGTAAAAAGGTCTTCTGCAACCAAAAAGGTAAACCAAATGGCTCACTTGAAAACTGCTATCAAAAGATTGCAAACCAGTAAAAAAGCAAATCTCCGTAACCGTGCCCGCACCAGCGAAATCAAAACTTATGAAAAGAAATTCCGCGCAGCTGTCGCTGAAGGCAACAAAGAAGCTGCTGTTGAATTCCTCAAAACCACTCGCAGCAAACTTGACAAAGCTGCTAAAGTCGGTACTCTTCATCCCAACAAAGTTTCCAACAAGAAATCTCAGTTGGATAAATTGATGAATACTTTGGCTTAATTATTCATTTTTTGAAGTTCAGCCGGCATAAACAATTTTATGCAGGCTTTTTTTTCCTATGATAGCAAAGGTCATTACAGATTTGTCACTTGACAAAGTTTTTGATTACCGGATACCTGCTGAAATTGAAAGTAAAATACGCCCCGGGACCCGGGTCAAAGTTCCTTTCGGCAACTCTTTCCGGCTCGGATTTGTGCTTGAATTGGCTGAAAAATCCGAATATCCGGTTTTAAAAGATTTATTCCTTGCTGATAATGATGATGTATGTATTCCTGAAAATCTGTTGAAACTAGGTGATTGGATAAAGGATTACTATTGTTCAAGTCAGGAACAGGCGATAAGAACTCTGCTGCCGGGCGCTGTGCGTTCAGGCAGAATACATTCCAGAACAGTAAAGGTTTACAACATTCAGAATGAAGCTGAATGTGATGATTTTATTGAAAAAAACAGTTCCAAAAAGACTGCTGCCAAACGTATCGCATGTCTTAATTTTCTCAAAAATAATCCCGACAGTACCGCCGATGAAATAAGTGAATGCTGTTCTGTCGGCAGTTCCGTGATAAAAACTTTGCTTGAAGCCAAACTTATTACTTTTTCAGAAAAGGTTGTGCGGTCTGATTTGTTTGAAGGCAGAGAGGCGGTAAGAAGCGAGGCTTTGACTCCAAATCCAGATCAGCAGAAAGCAATCGATCTGGTTGAAAAACTGCTTGATTCTCCTGAAGAGAAAAAACGTACGATCCTGCTCTGGGGCGTCACTAATAGCGGAAAAACAGAAGTTTATCTGCAAGCTATCGCCAAAGCTCTGGCAAGAGGGCTTGATTCTATCGTACTTGTGCCTGAAATTTCCCTTACTCCGCAAACCGTGCGGCGATTCCGTGCGCGTTTCGGCAATGATATAAGTGTATTGCACAGCCAGTTGAGTGACCGTGAACGTTTTGATGAATGGATGCGTATAAGACACGGTGAAGTAAAAATTGTTATCGGTGCAAGGTCGGCTCTTTTTGCGCCGTTCAAAAATCCCGGATTGATAATTGTGGATGAAGAACATGAGTCAAGTTATAAACAGTCTGAAGCTCCACGTTATCATGCCCGAGATGTTGCTGTAATGCGTGGTTTCATGGAGAATGCAGTGGTTATTCTCGGGTCAGCAACGCCATCGGCGGAGTCTTTTTATAATGCAAAAAATGGTAAATACCATCTTGTACCAATGCGTTCAAAAGTCGATGATAAACAGAAACCGGTTATAAAAATTGTCGATCAGCGTATGGCTTCACTTGATACGGAAGGGAAGAAAACTTTTTTTTCACCGCTGTTGACAACGGCGGTGCATGACCGTTTGAATCGCGGCGAACAGGTTATACTTTTTCTCAACCGCAGAGGCTATGCCAGAGTGATGACCTGTGAATTGTGCGGTTATGAGGCTCGTTGTCCGAATTGTGCGGTAAGTTATACTTACAGCAGAAAAAATGAAACTTTGAGTTGTCATTTATGCGGGGAGGTCGTGCCGGCACCGACAGTTTGTCCGAGTTGTCAATCTCCGGAAATACGTTTTATGGGAGTCGGCACGGAAAAAATAGAGAGTGCAGCGATCAATACTTTCAAAAATGCCCGTATCGGCAGGATGGACAGTGATACAATGAAAAATGCCGAGTCTTATGAAAAAATGCTCAATTCTTTCAAGCGTGGTGATATTGATATTCTTATCGGTACACAGATGATTGCCAAAGGACTGCATTTTCCCAATGTTACACTGGTTGGAATAATTCATGCGGATCATGGTTTGATGATGCCTGATTTCCGTGCGCCGGAGAGGACGTTTCAGCTGATAACCCAGGTCGCGGGGCGTGCGGGCAGGGGAGAAATCCGGGGTGAGGTAATGCTTCAGACTTATAATCCTGCCAATGAGACAATCCGTTTTGCTGCCGCAGATGATTATGAAAGTTTTTACAATTTTGATATGTCTGTACGTGAGATGCTTAAATTTCCTCCGTTCGGTCATTTGATGACGGTACATTTCAAGAGTGAAAATGAAGCGCATTGTCTGCAATACGCAGAATATTTCAAGTCTGAACTTATGGAATATATCCACAATGAAGTACAGATTTCAGGACCGTCACCCGCTCCGATAGAGCGGATAAAAGGCAAGTTCCGTTATATGCTCATCATTCGCGGGGAGAAATTAAAAGTTATCCGGGAGAAGATACGTTTTCTGCTTTTCAAACGACGTATCCCGAAAGATGTGGAAGCGTATGCAGATATTGACGCACAATCAATGTTATAAGGAGTTAGGTTTATGAACAGCAATATAAATCCGCAAAGTATTCAGCAGACAGGCATTGTCATAAGTTTGAGCCGGGAAATCGAAAGCACCATGACCAAACTCGGAGCAAATGCCGCCGGATTGCATGATAAAACTGATTTTCTTGCACCGAAACTTACTCCGGAATGTGTAAAACTTCTTCATTATATTGCTGCTGTAAGAAATTCAAATGCTCATGAAACAACGTCTATGACGCAGGATGAATTGGAGCTTTTCGTTCAATCCTGTGAAAGTGTGTTGAAAGAACTTGAAAAACTCTCCGACAACAGTGTTAACGAAAAAAAAACAGCTCCGGCTGCAGAAGAGATATTACAGAAATCCGATAGTGAAGATTTTGACCATACATTTTTGAAACAGATACATCAAACATGGCGTATTCTGGCATGGATACCGTTTGTACATATATTTTATCTTGCATTTGGAATTTTGAAAGAGTTGAAAAATTCAGCACTGTATATTTTGCTGCTGTTATTTTATTTTTCCGGTATAATATTGCTGGGAACCGGTTTGAGTGACAGAATAAAATTTTTCTGGATAAGCGGTATTTTTATTTTTGTTATGGTTTGGATTTATACTTTGGTCTTGCGTGTGCAGGACAAAGAAAATAAACTGCATTTGAATTTCTGCATTATTCCCGGGCTGAATCTGGTCTATATCTGTTATATGATCGGCAAGAAAACTCCGGTCGTTCACTTTTTCATATATGTCATATTGTGTGTGCTTTATATTTTGGGACTGCGTATGCTTTATATGACAAATGGCGGAACAACAGCTTTTGTGATACTTGGAATATCTTATGTCGGAGCCGTGACAGATTCTCTTTTCAGCCGTCTCGACAGTAAAAATCAAAAATAACAGGCAGTATAATTTATCTTTTTGTTGATTTTATATGTCCACGGGAATCGCGGTAGATGGTATTGCCGTTATTTTGAGTTTTTCTGCCGATGATTTTTCCTGAAGAATCACGGACGATGGTATTATTGTTGTATTTTGTTTCAGTAGCTTCGATTTTGCCTTGAGCGTTGCGGTAAACGGTCTGATTGCCGCTAACAGTTGCACGACGGATGATTTTGCCGGATGAATCACGGTAGATTATCTGATTACCGGTTTTGGTGGCTGTTGAAATTATTTTGCCTTTGGCATCACGGTAAACGGTTTGATTACCGTTGGTGGTTGCCCGGCTGATTATGCGGCCGGAATTGTCACGGATAACTTCGGTTTTCGGAGCGGCAAAAATATTTGCCATACAGAAAACAGCAGCAAAAATAAAAATTTTTTTCATAATATGCCTCTTGTTAAAGTATCATGCCTGCAATCC
>JAFVPG010000065.1 GCA_017505415.1 Lentisphaeria bacterium
ATTGTCGCTCATTGCTATCGCAATTCACTATACCCCAAACCCCTCAATTTTTTCAAATTATCAGTCAATGTTTAGTACACAACCTATTTTTTTTGTAATTTGAATTGCTTCAGATTATCTGCATGTTTGAGTTCTGCGGCAGTGCCATCGGGGGATATGGTGAAGCTGTCGATAAGTTTTCCGTCGGGATCGATGACTTTAGCAAAGAGTTTATCGCCTGATATTTTGACATGGAGATAGCTTAAATCGGGCGGATTCTGATTGCCTTTCGGTCCATCGAGAGTGAGCCAGTTGCATTTTGCTTTTTCATAAAAAAACTTTGGGGTATGGGTTTCGACGGAGTGAAGTATGTTGGAATTTTTGAACATTCTCCAGTAGCGGTGACAGTGTGCGCCTATCCAGAGATGAATGTTTTGTTTCAGCAAAGGTACTGCAATTTTATGGAGATCAGAGGTCATTGGCCCCTCATTGATTTGCGGAGAGATATGCGAGAGAACAATGCGGAATTTTGCATTTTTGAAATCATCGGATTCAACGAGAGATTCGAGCCATTGACGTTGTTTGCTGATCATGGAGGCAGTATCAATGATTGGACCGATGTGTGCGTTTAACTTTCCTTTAACGGTATCTCCGCAGGCAAGAACGATAAAAAGCGTATCTCCGTTTTTGAAAGAGTAATATGATTTCTTTCCTTCAGGGACAAAATATTTATGCCATACGGAGGCTGCAAGTCCGTCAAGTTCGTGATTTCCCCGGACATAAACCCATGGTTTGGTATCTTTCTGCACGCCGAAGCTGTCAAAGAAATAGGTGAAAAGGTCTTTTTCAACATCATGGAAATAACTGGTCAGGTCGCCGTTAATGACAATGAAATCGGATTTTTTAAATTCGGGAAGATTGCGCATTTTCTGCATGTATTTTTCGCGGTCGGCGACAGTGCGCAAAGTGCCGGAAATGGATAATTGTGTGTCCGCAAAAGTGAAAAAATTCAATTCCCTTGAACCGAGAGTTTTGAAAGTTTTAACCGGAGTGAAAATTTCTTTATGTTCTCTTTTTTGCCAAAGAGAGCGTTTTTCTCCGCCGAGTGGAGGTTCCAGTAAGACGATACGGTATTCATAAATTGTATCAGCTTTGAGATTTTCAAGTCTCACAATATGATTTTTTTCGGTATCACGGAGGACGACTTCATCGGCAAGATCCCACTGACGGAGCCATTTTGAAGTGCCTTTGACACGGTAATCAACGCCTGCATGGACGGGAGTTTCTGTAATAAAGGATACAGTTATTTCTGTTTCAGCGGGGCGCAGCAGCAGTTCAGGATGTGCCAGTGCAGGTTTGACAGGTTTGTAATCTTTGAGTTCCGCTATTACAAAATTCCAGTCGATTTTGCGTTCTGCGCCGTAGCAGTAATCAAGAAGCCAGTTAGTGCGGCAGGAGCGGATGACGATTTTATTTTCACCTTTTTTTAACGTTACGGGAATAATGTGGTCATTGACTGAAACAGGGTTGTAATCATTGCCGAGACCTCTGCGGCGGAAATCATAAATCATTTTTCCGTTGAGTTCGACAGCAAAGGCAAGACCGCCGATGCCGAGATAGGTTTTGCGGGCTTTTTCGCAGTTGAAAGAACCTGAAAGCACTGCATGATTGTGCGGTTTTGCAAGTTTTTCAAAATCAAAACAGTTATTTGTTGATTTGATTTTTTTTGCATAAATTTTTTTGCCGTCCGGCATAATAAGTTTGTTATCTGTGAGTGGAACGGTGACGGGTGTTTTGTCTTCCTTTATATCATAGGAGAAAAAATTCCAT
Organism: Lentisphaeria bacterium; assembly: GCA_017505415.1. Lineage (GTDB taxonomy): Bacteria > Verrucomicrobiota > Lentisphaeria > Victivallales > Victivallaceae > RGIG5270. The sequence goes on from JAFVPG010000065.1 coordinate 1,810, forward strand.
TCAACAGGAAGCGCATAAGCAAATGATGTAATAATAGCCATAATTGTAACAATTGTTATTTTTTTCATTTTCAGCCTTAATTTTTCAATTCTTTTTCATCATAAAAAAGTATTACTTCTCCTTCACGGCAGAGACGGAATTTTTCGCGGGCAACTTTTTCTACCATGTACGGATCGGAGTGCAGACCTTTGACTTTTTTCACAAGGTCTGCCCGTTCATATTCTTTTTCTCTGAGCTGTTGGCGCAGGAGGTAATTACTTTCACGAAGTTTTTCTTTTTTGAGATAAACCGGATAGAGGACGATTACTGCACCGAGTCCGAGTGCGCCGAGAACAAGCAAAAGCAAAGTTGTGTTGACTTTGTTATTTTTTTTGAAATCAGCCATGAAAACTCCTTTTTATTCAGCGTTTGGATTGAGAGTCATGAGAAATTCGATATTGGTCTTGACCTTTTTTAATCTGCCGATCAGAAGATCCATTGCCTCAGTGGGCATGACGCCGGCAACTGCCTTGCGGAGGACCCAGACACGTTGAAGTTCGTCAGGATGCAGCAGGAGATCTTCTTTGCGGGTTCCTGATTTTTCAATGTTGATAGCAGGATAAATGCGGCGGTCGGAGAGAGATCTGTCAAGATGCAGTTCCATATTGCCTGTACCTTTGAATTCTTCAAAAATAACTTCATCCATTTTGCTGCCGGTTTCAATGAGTGCAGTGGCGATAATGGTCAAACTGCCGTGGTTTTCGATATTGCGTGCTGCACCGAAAAAGTGTTTGGGTTTGTGCAGAGCAGTGGCATCGACACCGCCGGATAGAATTTTGCCGGAATGCGGCTGAAGTGTATTGTATGCACGTGCAAGACGGGTGATGGAGTCGAGCAGGATGACGACATCTTTTTTGTATTCAACGAGTCGTTTTGCTTTTTCAATGACCATTTCAGCGACCTGAACGTGTCGTTCCGGGGGTTCATCAAATGTAGAACTGATGACTTCGGCGGGAATGGAACGCTGCATGTCGGTAACTTCTTCGGGGCGTTCATCAATGAGCAGGATTATGAGATGTACTTCCGGATTGTTGGTGAGAATGCTGTTTGCAACTTTCTGCATGAGAACGGTTTTGCCGGTACGGGGAGGGGCGACGATCAATCCGCGCTGACCTTTGCCGACCGGTTCAACCGTTTTGGTTGTGCCCGATATCCCATTAAAGGACAGACAGCGCTTTGACTTTAAGGATCTTGTTAATATCGTTGAAATCCTGCGCGGTGACAACGGCTGCCCGTGGGATAGG
>JAFVPG010000066.1 GCA_017505415.1 Lentisphaeria bacterium
TAAACCACTGTCATCATCATCGCCAGCAAAACATTGCCGCCTGCTGTTTCCGCCATGACTATTCCACTGGAGAGTGTCGGCGGCACGCATGCGATAACCACCAGTCCCAGAATCGCCGCTTCATCAAGCCGCATGACTTTACCGAGTCCAAGTCCGATAAACGGCGAAATTATCAATGCCGTCAATCCGCAAAAAAGAAAATCACGCAAAAATTTACGGTCAAATTTCATATCTGCAAATTTAGTCCGCCAACCGCATACAAGAAAAATCAGCACGATAAACAGATTTGACCCCAATGCTTTTTTCATCCCGATTCCGGCTTGCGGATACACAAAAGACAACAATATTGCCGCAATCATTCCCAGCGGCAGAAACAATTTCTTAAACATTTTAACTTAACTCCTGTATTGCCAGATGCTGACTCAAGCGCCATGTCCATTTCAATGCTTCAAAAAGTGCAAGCACCGGGTCCATCTCTTCCGTATTCTCCGTCATAAAATTCAAAAATCCCTCCGCCATCAGCTTCGGAAATAAACTTTTCTTCACAAAACTTATCAGCTTGTCATCACTGTAAAATGGTATTTTACCGTCAAACATGCCCATATAATCAAATTCCTGCTTGTTGCCGTTCGTATAATTCGCCACCGCTTCAACACTTCTCGCAAATACAAACGAAAACATACTCGAAATTTCATCAGATGTCAGTTCATCACGCTTGCTGTCAATTCTGTGTTTCTCCAAACGACGGAACATCTCTATAAATAAATCACGCTCAACATCAGCCAACTCTTCTATCAAATCCAGATTTACTCCGTCAAAATAGCCATTCTCAACAGCACAAACGACCATCGCCCGGCCTATCATCATAGCCTTTTCATCCATAAAAAATCCTTTCTGTAAAATGACTGAGATTGTCAGGGGAAAGGAAAAAACCTTTCTGAAGAAAGTTTCTTTTCCTTTCCCCCGACACCCCCTATCCTTTTTACAAAAACTTTTATATTACGCTTTGAGTTTTTTGTTATCACAAAAAATCAAAGCGTGACATAATGAGCTGTTTACATATTTTTCAGTTTTTTAATAACACTTTTCTTTTTTGAAAAGGATGGTTTTCAGGGAAGAAAAATCATTTTTTCTTTTAATCAGGAAAAAAGTTTTTCCTTCCCTGAAAAAAATCATTCATTAAACAACCATGTTGAAAGATAACGTTCGCCTGTATCAGGAAGCAGGACAACGATATTTTTGTCTGCAAACTCCTGACGTGCGGCAATCTCAAGAGCTGCTGTCATTGCCGCACCCGAAGATATTCCAACGAGTATTCCCTCTTTTTCAGCAAGAAGACGGGCATTCCTGCCTGCATCAGTGGCGCTGACTTGAATAATTTCATCGAAAAGTTCAGTTGATGCAACTTTCGGAATGAAGTTGGCTCCGATCCCCTGCAGTTTATGAGGTCCCGCCTGCCCCCCGGAAAGTATCGGGCTTTCATCCGGCTCAACAGCAATTATTTTCACTTCAGGATTATACTTTTTCAAGCATTTTGCCACACCGGAAATCGTACCTCCTGTACCGACACCGGCGACAAAAACATCGACTTTTCCGTCCATATCCCGCCAAATCTCCTCTCCGGTAGTAACTTCATGAATTGCAGGATTGGCAAAATTCTCAAACTGCTGAGGTATCCATGAACCGGGATTCGCCTTTTGCAATTCAAGTGCTTTGGCTATTGAACCAGCCATACCTTCAGCACCCGGAGTCAAAACTATTTCAGCACCATACGCACCAAGCAGCAAACGGCGTTCCAGACTCATTGAATCAGGCATTGTAAGAATCAGTTTATAACCTTTGACCGCCGCCGCTACTGCAAGCCCAACTCCGGTATTGCCGCTGGTCGGCTCAATTATGATTCCGCCCTTTTGCAGCAAGCCTCTCCGCTCGGCATCTTCGACCATGGCAATGCCGACACGGTCTTTCACTGAACCGCCGGGATTGAAAAACTCCACCTTGGCAAAAATATTTGCCCGCGTATCATTCAAACTGTTGATACGCACCAGCGGAGTATTTCCAACCGTTTCAAGTATGTTGTTTTTGAAATTTGCCATCTTCAACCCGCATCAATGAACTGCAATAACTTCAACTTCAACCAATGCACCTTTGGGCAATGATGCCGCCGCTACACAGCTGCGTGCAGGCTTGGAAATAAAATATTTTTCATAAATCGCATTGAATTCAGCAAAATATGACATGTCACTCAGAAAACAAGTCGTCTTGACAACTTCATCAAATGTATACCCCGCAGCTTCAAGAACCGCTCCCAGATTCTTCATAACACGCTCCGCCTGCACTCCAATTTCAGCAGGTGCCAGAACCCCGGTCTCCGGGTCCAATGCAATCTGACCCGATGTGTATAAAACATCTCCAACCTTAATCGCCTGGGAATAAGGTCCGACAGCCGCCGGTGCAGCTTTAGTTGCAATAATTTCCTTTTTCATAAAAAAATCCTTTCTGTAAAATGACTGAGATTGTCAGGGGAAAGGAAAAAACCTTTCTGAAGAAAGTTTCTTTTCCTTTCCCCCGACACCCCCTATCCTTTTTACAAAAACTTTTATATTACGCTTTGAGCTTTTTGTTATCACAAAAAATCAAAGCGTGACATAATGATCTGTTTACATATTTTTCAGTTTTTTAATAACACTTTTCTTTTTTGAAAAGGATGGGTTTCAAGGAAGGAAAAACCATCTTTTCTTTCAGAAAAGAATCTTTTAATCAAGAAAAAAGTTTTTCCTTCCCTGAGAAAATCATTTTTCATCAACGACATAACCTGCACTGCGGAGAGCGGTACGGATTTCGTCGAGGTGGGCGAAGTCGCGTGTTTCCATAGCTATCTGGAGGAAGCATCCGTTAATATCGTTATTTATATTACCTCTGGCGTGATTGACGCTGACAACGTTTGCGCCGAGGGAAGAGACGATAGATGAAACTCTGGTTAATTCACCGGGACGGTCGAGGAGTTCGATATTGAGTTCAGATTTTCTGCCGCTGGAGACGAGACCTCTGTTGATTACGCGGGAGAGGATATTGACGTCAATATTACCGCCGGAGACGAGACAGATCGTTTTTTTGCCGTGAATGGGAAGTTTATCTGCGAGAATGGCGGCAAGACCGGTTGCACCTGCACCTTCTGCAATGAGTTTCTGACCTTCAATAAGGGTGAGGATCGCAGCGGCGATTTCGTCATCGGCAACAGTGACAATATCATCAAGATATTTGCGGCAGAGTTCATAAGTCAGAGTTCCGGGTTTTTTGACAGCAATACCGTCGGCAAATGTTTTAACGACTTTACCGGAGAGGATCTGCTGAGCGTGATAACTGTCTGCCATAGCGGGAGCGCCTGCGGCCTGAACACCGAATACCTGACAACCGGGATTGAGAGTTTTTACCGCCATCGCCACGCCGGAAGCAAGACCGCCGCCGCCGATGGGAATTACAACGGCTTCCGCAGATGACAAATCTTCAAGCATTTCAAGACCGATAGTTCCCTGACCGGCAATAATATCTTCATCATCAAAAGGATGAACGAAAACTGCGCCTGTACGTTCAACTTCTTCGCATGCGGCAGCATAGGCATCATCATAAATTCCGTTGACAAGAACAACTTCTGCACCATAACGTTTGGTTGCTTCGACTTTGGAAATAGGAGCAGTACTTGGCACAAAAATTTTAGCCTTGATATTATTTGCCTGAGAGCCGAGCGCAACGCCCTGTGCGTGATTTCCGGCAGAACATGCGACAACGCCTCTTTTTTTATCTTCATCAGAGAGTTTTGCTATTTTGTAATACGCACCTCTGACTTTGAATGAACCGGTTATCTGAAGATTTTCCGGTTTGATATAGACTTCGGCATTGATACTGAAACGGGGGGCATGAATGAGCGGTGTGTGCCGCAGGACGGGGTTCAAAACTTTACGTGCATCATAAAATTTATCAATGGTAAGCATGGCGCAAATTCCTTAAAAATGAATTACCTGTTATATTATTCTGTAATATACCACATTTATTGACAAATGCAAAGGATTAAAGTATTTTTTTAGATCATAAAAGCACTTCAATTAATAAAACCGTACTTATACTGCTTGACAAAACCGGAAAACATGCCTATATTACCCGGTACGTGGTAATTTATAACAAAAGGAGGTAAAATATGCTGTCCGTAAAACAAATATTTATTTGTGCTGTTATCCTGACAGGAATACCGCTTTTCTCTCAAAATATATACCTGAAATCAAAAAAAACGGAAATTATTTCGCAATTTGATAAATTACTTGCTGAACTGTGGCTGGACGAAAATATCTCTCCTGCCAATGAAGCATCTGACTGCGTAATGGTCAGACGCCTCTATATCGACCTTGCAGGACGTGTTCCAACTCCGGCAGAAGCCTTAAGCTATATCGGAGACAAAAATAAAGATAAACAGAGCGAACTTGTAAAAAAACTGCTGAACACCGAAGAACATGCAATGTTTATGACCATGCGGTATGGTGATGAACTGCGTATCAAATCTGAATTTCCGATAAATCTCTGGCCGAATGCCGCATTTCTCTATACCAGAACAATTTTTGAAGCATTGAAAAATAATATGCCGTACGATAAATTTGCCGCCTGTATGATACTGTCTGACGGGAGCAACTTCAGAAACGGCTATGCCAATTTTTTCCGTGCAGTTCCACAGAAAAATGCTGAAAATGCCGCTGATGCCGCCGCAAAATTTCTCCTCGGTAAACCGTTGAATGAACTCTCTTACTGGCAGCGTAAAAAATTTCTGAATACATTTGAAGGAATACGTTTCAAAAGTACACGGGAATGGAAAGAGGAGATAGTCTATTTTACCGGCAATGATACACGGCAAACATTGCTGAACGATATTGTGAAAGAAAAAGATTTTTCACTCAATGCCGTAAAAAGAACATGGCGATGGATATTCGGGTCGGATAATGTACATCCTGAAATCACAGATTTTCTGGCAGACAGATTCCGCAGCAATAAATACGATATACGTGATTTGCTGTATACGATATGTACTTCAGCAGCTTACCGCAGCGGCAGTATATGTGACGGTGATTATCAGAAAAATGCTCAAATGGGAGCAGTTTATCCGATGCGCCGCCTCGATGCGGAGGTACTTGCCGACTCCATTGCACAAATAACCAATATGCCTGTTACATATTCAAGCGTTATCCCGGAACCTTTTTCGTATTACAAAGGACGGGCCGCAGCATTGCCTGACGGGTCCATTACGGACAAATTTCTGCTGATTTTCGGCAGACCTTCACGAGATTCAGGTGCCGCCGATGAAAGAAAAAGCATAATTACTGCGGAACAGAGACTCTATTTATTCAACTCTTCTGCACTCAATAACCAGCTGAATAATATTCTGCGCAAAAAAATCAAAAAAGAAAAAGATAAATTAACTGCACTCTATTTGCTGTTCTATTCCCGCAAACCGACTGCCGCAGAGAGAAAAACATTCCATGAAATGGGCAAAAAAGTAAAATCATGGAAATTGCTCAACAGAATGCCGTGGGTCCTGCTCAATTCGGGTGAATTTTTATTTCAACATTAATAACGGAGGTAGACATGAATATGTTTGCATACATTATTTTATCAGCACTCTGCTCTTTGCCGCAGACAACAGAAAAAGCCGCACCACCGGCAAAAAGCGTTATTGAAATATGGGTTTGGGGCGGCCCTTCTCAACTTGAAACTTTCGATCCGAAACCAAATGCTCCTGCAGAATACAACAATAAATACAAAGCTATCCCAACTAACGTTTCCGGCATTGAAATAAGTGAGATGCTGCCGAATCTGGCAAAACACGCAGATAAATATTCTATCATACGCACCATGACACACCGTCACAACGGTCATGAAACTGCAAGTTATCTGATGCAGACGGGACGTGAACCGGGATCAGGCAGAGTTTTTCCAGCCATCGGGGCATTGGTTGCATTTTATAAAGGAATGGATTACAAAGGCGACCTGCCGCCGTATGTCATTCTGACCAAACCGAAAGGGCGCTTCGCTGAAGAGGGATTTCTCGGTGAAAAATTCAAACCTCTCGTCACCGGAGGTAATCCCAATGCCGCAAGATTCAGCGTAGACGGCATAACTCCCCCCGGAGGTCTCTCTCAAGCAGATATATCCATGCAGTTTGAGGCTCTGGATAAATTTGACAATTTCAGAAAATACAATCAAATACCTGCCCTCTCTCTCTTCGATGCCGCCGGCAAAGAGGCGTTCAGAAAAATGAACGGTACTGCTGCCAAAGTTTTTGATCTGTCTCAGGAAAGTGATGAAATACGCAACCGCTACGGCAGAAATGAATTCGGGCAGGCATGTCTTACTGCACGCCGTCTGGTAGAGGCTGGAGTGCCATACATAACGATCAATGCTCAAGGCTGGGATTCTCACAAAAAACACTTTGAAACCATGAAAAAGAAAACCGCAGAAATGGATCAGGCTCTGGCAGCTCTTCTTGAAGATCTCGCACAGAAAAATCTGCTTGACAGCACCATTGTCTGGTGGAGCGGAGAATTCGGACGCACTCCGAAAATTCAATGGGAAGCTCCGTGGAACGGCGGCCGCAATCATTATGCAAAATGCTTCTCGGCATTAATTGCAGGCGGAGGCTTCAAAGGCGGCAAAGTTATCGGGGTATCCGACAGTGTTGCAGGAACTGTTGTTTCCCGTCCGGTTGCACCGCAGGATCTGCTTGGCAGTATTCTTGAGAGATGCGGCATTGATCCTGATTCAGAATTTCCTGCATTCACCGGCGTCAAAGAACCGCTGCTGCCGAAAGAAAGCAAAGAGGGACGTTTGCGTGAAATTTATCCTGAAAATATTAAATGCGGAGGTGAAAAATGAAAAAATATATTCCAATTTTATTGATTTTTGCAATATACGCTTCACTTTCTGCCAACAATGCATTTCTCGGTTATCTTTATCCCGCAGGCGGTCAGAAAGGTACAGTGGTACGGGTAATTGCCGGAGGACAGGGATTCGGCGGCAAAATCTCTCTCATCTCTTCCAATCCCGGAATCAAACTCAAATCAGCCGTCAGAATTCCATATATGGGATATTTTCAGCCTCCACAGCGCAAATGGCTGACTGATTTTCTGAAAAATCTCTATTCCGGCAAAACAGAAAAACCGCCGATTCCAGAAAACAAAGAAGGATACACATGGCGTAAACATCAATGGCTCGATGAATTGGATAAACTGCCGCTGCTGGAACGTTCCATCGTGGCTCATTCGATTTTTGTCCGCCCCAATGCTTTGCAGGCGGCTCCATCCATCAGTACCAGGATACTTCTGGAACTTGAAATCGCTCCTGATGCCGCCGAAGGTGCATGCCGTATCCGCCTCGCTGCCGGCAGAAATATTTCAAATGAAAAATTATTCTTTGTCAATTCAGCCGCAGAAATAATTGAACCGCCGTATTATCCGCCATTTGCCAAAAAACCGCCAACTGAATGTGCAGATAAATTCCCTGCAATTCTCAACGGACAGATAATGCCTGGCGAAACGGATGTATTTCCGCTCATTCTTGAAGCTGGTCAGCCATATACTTTTGCCATGTGTGCCGCTGAACTCTCTCCCTATCTCGGGGATACTGTTCCGGGGCATTTTCAGGGGATACTCACTCTGCGTGATGCCGAAAATCGTGAAGTTGCCTTCGCTGATGATGAATATCACCATCCCGATCCGGTCATGCGTTTCACTCCGGCGAAAAGCGGCAGATACTCTCTGCATATTTCAGACAGTATCAAACGCGGCAGAGCAGATTTTGTTTACCGGGTGAATATTACCAAAGGAACTCTTCCGTTCACTCCTTATGCAAATAAATCTTCATATTCTCCGAAAACACAAGCTATTGATGCCGGGACTGCCGGTACGATAACACCGCAAATGTACCAAAACGGCATTGATATAAAAGGCAGAATCACTTCCGTAAACGGAAAAACTTTCAAAATTCAAGCAGCAAAAAATGAAAGATTGATATTTGAAGTTTTTGCCGCACGTCTGGATTCACCGCTTGACAGTGTACTCGTCCTGCGTGATGAAAACAGAGAAATTATTGCAGAAAATGATGATGCTCCGTCAAAACTCGATCTTGACATCTGCCGCCGCCAAACAGATTCAAAAATTGATATTACCTTCCCCGCAAATGGAATATACTCTCTTGAATTGCATCCGCGCACATCGAATTGCAAAGATAATTTCTACACTTTGCAAATCCGCCGCCCTGAACCGTCAGTTCTGGCAGTTTCCGGGATGTCCGTACTCGATTTTGACAGAAAAGGATTCGGCAAAATGCGTTTTTACATTAAGCGCAAAGACGGTTTCAGCGGCGAAGTTAAAATAACTTCTCCACAGCTCAAAGCGGCAAAAAATCCAATAATAAAACCGGATAAAGATTCAATAGAGATAATCTTTTATATGAAAAAGCCGCCGCGCAAAAATCACATAATGCAGCTCAATTTCAATGCAGAATATTCTGTAAACGGGAAAAAATATTCCGTGCCGGTGATTCCAGCTGACGAAACTATGCAGGCTTTTGCTTACACTCATCTCGTCGCCGCAGAAAATTTCTATTGCTATACAATACGCCCGGTATTAAAAAAAGGCTCTGTACTAAACATTGACTGATTTTTTTGCAAGGGGGCTTACGCCGCCCCCCTTGCGACCCCCGGCGGGGGATATCCATCCCCGTTTTGTGA
>JAFVPG010000067.1 GCA_017505415.1 Lentisphaeria bacterium
GGCTCCAACTCCGTCACCATCAACAGTGACGTCGACGTTATCGTCAGATATACCTCAATAGCTTGAGGTATTTAGGGAGGCGGAAAAACTTTTTTCTTGATTAAAAGAAAAAAGATTTTTCCGCCTCCCTAAGACCCTCCACCTTTTCAAAAAAGAAAAGGGTACTGGAGATATGTAGTGTAAGCTCTGTCGTGTTTGGCGAGGCATTTATTATTTGTTAAGTCGCTAACAGGGCAAGCACATGCGCCAGCAGAATAAAAAGGCGGGTGGAACGCCCAAAAAAAGAAAAGGGTACTGGAGATGTGTAGTGTAAGCTCTATCGTGTTTGGCGAGGCTTTTTTTGTTTGTAAACTGGGATTGCAAGGGGTTATCTTTCGGATAATGTCTTGCGGAGACCTTCACCCATAAAGTTGAAGCCGCATACTGCAATAAAAAGGGCAAGCCCCGGAAAAAATGTCAAGTGCCAGTATTGCAGCGGATCTTCAAAGGATTGCCGCAGCAGTCCGCCCCAGCTCGCTGTCGGTGCCTGAACTCCGAATCCGAGAAAACTTAAACTGCTTTCTGCAAGTATTGCTCCCGCTATTCCGAATGTGAAACTGATGAAAATAACACCTGCAATATTAGGCAGTAAATGAAAAAATAATGTCCTGCCAAGCGGTAAGCCAAGTGATTTGCAGCTTAAAATATAGGCGAGAGATGATTGTTTCAAAGTTTCTCCACGCACCAGCAGTGCCAAGCCAATCCATGATGTGAGTCCGAGTACTGCAATTATAATCGGGACAGACTGTTCAAATTTTCTGTCTTTGAGCATTGCCATTAAAATAAGCAGCAGAAGAAATGTCGGGAAACAGTTCAAAATTTCTATCAGACGCATGATTATCAAATCGGAAATGCCTTTGAAATAGCCTGTCAGCATGCCGACTGTACAGCCTATAAGTAAACTTAGCGCAGTGGCAAAAATTCCCACAGCAAGCGAAATCCTTGCCCCATAAACTAATCGTGACGCAACTGAACGCCCGATGTCATCTGTTCCAAGCAGATGTTTTTTGGATGGTTTTTCATACGGCATGCCGCATTGTTCAAATGGCCCGTAAGGAATCGGTGCAAACAAAGCTCTGTATTGAGATTTGTTTGCATACAGAGTTCGGAAATCGGTTTTGTCCATTTTTTTCTGTGCTGTAAAAAATGGAAATAACAGCAAAACTGCACCGGAAATGCGAAAAATTTTTTTTGATTTTTTGAATTTGTTTGGAAACAGTATGGAAAAAAGTAAAAACACTATCAAAAGTAATATATAGTTGAAAAATTGTTCGATTATGAATTCAGAACTGTCAGGAGCAAAAAATGTTTGCAGAAAAGGGAATGATATACCATTGATTTCAGAATAAACCAATAACGGACGGTTATTTGCGATAAATGGAGCGAAAACAGCGATACAAAAAAGCAGAAGTACCATAAATAAACCGCAAACAGCCAGTTTATCTGTTTTGAATTTTTTTAATTTTTCCTGCCGGTAACTGTTTTTATGCATTTTTTTCCCATATTTCAGCGGATTTGTATTTTGAATTTATCCGTTTTCTGCAAAGAGTGCGAAAAGGAGAACGGTCCATATTTGATAGCTGTAATCTTTTTTGCCGGACATGTGCATTTGCCATACTTTTTGCAAAAAAGCAAGATCGAAAATTCCGCTGTTTTGCAATGTGTCAGAGTGAAAAAGAATTTTTTCTGCTTCATCGTGCCATGAATTGCGGAGATAATTTGCAATGGGGACTCCGAAACCTTTTTTGCTGTCGGTAAAAACTGACGGCGGCAGCATATCCTTAAAGGCATATTTGAGAATATGTTTTTTACTGCCTTTTTGCATTTTGAATTCAAACGGCAGAGAGTCGGCAAAATCGACAACATCACGGTCAAGAAACGGGCTGCGCAGTTCCAGTGAATTTGCCATTGAAGCAATATCTGTTTTGGTGAGAATGTCGCCAACAAGATAAGTTTTCCGGTCGAATTCAAGATATTTTCCGACAGTTGAGTTTGAATTTAATGTATCAAGAAGTTCTGTAATTGAATTCTGTTTTAATATTGAAAGTTCATCTTTCAGTCTCGGTCCGGCAAGCATATATTTGAAATCATTGCGGCAACGGTCAAGAATGCGGTAATATTGTTGATTGCTGCGGCATGATATGACATCGAATGCCCGTTTTATACGGGCGTTGCGGCTCCGTTCATTGCCTCCGGGGATAATTCCGGAAAGAGTTTTGAAAAGCATATTCCGTACGGGGAAGGGGAGCAGATTGAAATATCGCAGTTTGCTCATCAGGAAATAACGGTCATATCCGGCGAAAAGTTCATCTGCGCCATCTCCGCTCAATGCCACTGTAACTTTTTCTCTGGTGAATGAACTTAGAAGTGCAGTCGGTATCATTGAGGCATCAGCGTACGGTTCTCCATAGTGTTTGACAAGTTTTTTCAAAAGAGAAAAATCGGACGGAGAAACGGTTTTTTCATGATGATTCAGTACGTTGTTGTTGCATGTATTAATGAAACGTGCCGCAGTTTCTGCTCTGGAGCGTTCATCATAAACAGGATCATCAAATCCTATTGTAAATGCATCGGTCTGCTCCGGCGCACGCAATGCAGTCATTACATGAGCAACTATGCTTGAATCTATCCCGCCGGAGAGAAAAACTCCGACAGGAACATCGGACATTAAGCGTTTTTTGACGGCGGCAAAAACAAGTTTACGCAATTCTGCCGCACTGTCTTCAAAATTCATATTGTTTCTGACAGTGAAATCAGGAGTGAAATACAAACTTTTTTCGAGAGTTCTTTTTTTCAGGTCAAAAGACAGTATTTCAGAAGGTGAAACTTTGAAAACATTTTTATATACTGTTGCCGGACATGGTACATAAAGCAGTGACAGATAATCGCTGATACTCTGCATGTCGTATTCATGCGGCATATCAGGATGTTGTTTTAAAACAGAAAGTTCGCTTCCGAAAACAAGATTTCTGCCGTATTGAAAATAAAAAAGCGGTTTTTTGCCGACACGATCACGGACAAGATGAACTTTTTTCTCTTTTTTGTCATACAGTGCAATGGCAAACATTCCGTCAAGTTCAGAAAAAGCCCCGGTTCCGTATTCTTCATAAAGATGGATTATACATTCAGTATCGCATGAAGTTGTAAATGTGTGTCCCGTTGCGATCAATTTTTTGCGCAATTCAGGATAGTTGTATATTTCTCCGTTGAAAACGAGTATGATATTGCCGTCGGTACTGCTCATTGGTTGACGGGCATTGGTGCTGAGGTCGATGATCGACAGACGTCTGTGTCCGAATGCGACGGAATCATCTTCAAAAAAACCGCCGTCATCGGGGCCGCGATGCAATTGATCTGCTGCTATTTTGTGCAGTATTGCCGTTCGCACGGTATTTGCATTTGAATCTATGATTCCGAATATTGAACACATGATAGTTTATTGCTTTTGTTGTTTAATTTCTTTCTTTTTTCATAAATTAAACTTAAAAATCGTTTTTTCAAGTGGAAAAACA